>CAZIVZ010000244.1:0-5477 GCA_964542495.1 uncultured Aquihabitans sp. | reverse complement strand
CGTGGCTGGCGGCGCGAACCGAGCTCAGCCACGCTCGGGCGAAGGCGTTGGTGGGCGTGGGTCGCCAGCTCCCGGCGTGCCCGCACGTGGAGGCGGCGTTCACCGGGGGGTGTTGGGTTCGGCGAAGGTGGCCACAAGCTCCCACCACCCCCGCCACCCGAACGAAGACCCAAGACCGTGTTCAAGGTGAGGCAACCCACCCCACCGGGCCGAGGCGCCGCGGCCTGACGCTGTCTCTGCGCGCGACGCGTCGTTCTCCGCCTGCGCCGGGGCCGACCGGGCTGATCAGGCTGGCGTGAGCCTGCCGTTGCGCAGCACCAGCCGTCGGGTCCAGGTGCCGGTGTGGCAGGCGTGGCAGCTGCCGAGCGGCGCGTAGGTGCCCCTGGTGGTGATCACGCGGGCGCTGATCGAGGTGCGGGTGATGTACGCCGGCCACTCGGTGGGCAGGCCCGTGGGCACCCAGCGGGTGACGTAGCGCGGGGCTCCGGACCGCCAGTCGAACACCGCGAGCATCGAGATGTTGAGGGTGCCGCCCGAGTAGCAGGTGAGCGGGACGACGGCCTCCTCGATGCCGTCGCCGGTGAGGTCGCCGAACACCGGCGACTCGGGGCCCACCGTCCAGTAGTCGTCGCCGCACAGCGCGACCACCGGGTAGGCGAAGCGCGCCCAGTTCACGCTGCGGATGGCCTGGGCGGCCCCGAGCTTCACCTTGAGGAACAGGGTCTTGCTCACCACGGAGCCGCCACCGCTGCGGACCCGCAGGGCGTAGAGCCCGGAGGCCGACGGCTTGATCGACACGCTGAAGGTGCCGTTCGCCGCCACCCGCCCCGCGGCGCGGTCGGACCACCGGCCCCCGCCGAGGCTGCGCTGCACGTAGACGCGCGGCGTGGCGCCCGCTGGGGTGACGGTGCCCGACACGACCACGGACTGGCCGAGGTCGATGGAGGTCTTGGCCAGCCGGGCGTCGATGGCGGCGCCGGCCGCTCGCGCCTCCGCCGGCAGCACCAGCGCCGCCGCCACGACGATCGCCCCGCACAGCAGGATCCTGATCCCCCGCATCGCCACCCCCCACTCCCGTGCCAAAGCCCGGATCGTACCCGTGCCCCGGCGACCGCGTCTGCGTTCGGTGAGGTCTTCGATCGTCACCTCGTCCGGATCCACGCGTAGCTGGCGCGTCGGGGTGGGTGATGCGGCGGAGGATCTCGCGGCGGAGGTGTTCACGATCGCGTTCGAGCGCCGGCGGTCCTATGACCTGGGCCGTCTCGATCGACCGCCAACGCACCCGAAGCGGCCGCGGATGGAAGATGCCTACGACCGCCACATCGCCGCCGACGGGCGCGTCTACGCGCCGTCCGACAGCGATGCCCCGGCCCTCGAAGACGAACCGACCTACCCGAGCGCGGCGTCTCTCCGGCGATCCCCGCCGATGCCTCCGGAGCCAGGAAGTGGATGAGCCACGAGGTCCGCCGACAGGGCCTGTCCGCCCCGGACGAAGAACCTGAGCGGGGCCTCTACCTCCTCGCCACGGATCTGCTCGCGGATCCCGCCGTGTCGCCCGACGCCAAGGCCGCCGTCCTCGACGTGATCCGACCCTGCTGTCGGTCGCCACCAGGGACCGCGACGACCAGCTCGTCGGTGGTCAGGTGCACCTCATTCGGGACATGGTCACCGCAGCCAACCAGCCGGACCGGTCAGCGACGACCTCGGTGCTCCGGCTCGCGTCATGGCGCGGTGCGCTCCCAGAGCTCGATCGCGTCGGCGTCGTAGGCGATCGTGCCCCCGTCGCCGGACAGAACGGGATCCCCGATCTCCTCGCCGTCCGCCACCCGGGTCGTGCTGTCGGTCGAGCGGTCCCACACGAAGAGGGCGAGCACCTCGCTCGGCGCGCCGGGAAGGAAGTCCCGCACCCGGGACACGTAGGCGACGGAGCGCGCGTCATCGCTGATGGTCGCCACCGAGTCGACCTGATGTGCGCCCGACGCAAGCCGGATCGGAGGGCGCACGTTGGTGAGCTCGTCGGTGCTGCGGTCCCACAGGAGGATCCGGGCCACCGGTTGGTACTCGTCGCCGTAGCCGGGAACCAGTTCGAGGCTGGCCTGCGAGAAGACCACGAACCGGCCGTTCGCCGAGACCGTCGGGTCGAGGGCGAAGGCGTTGGAGTGCCGGTCGAGGAGCGTCAGCACGCCGGTGGCGCGGTCCCAGGCGAAGATGTCCACCTGTTGGTTGTGGTCGCCGGGCACCAGATCCTCGGCCTGCGAGTGGAACACCACGGTCGAGCCGTCGGCCGACACCGTGGGGGCACCACTCACCGCGCTCCCCGACGAGACGACCGTGGTGGTTCCGGTCGTGCGATCCAGGAGCCGGACCTGGAGCACCGGTCCGGTGCCGGTGGCGTAGGCGAGCAACGTGCCGTCGGCGGAGAGCGAGGGGCCCCAGGCCCGGTCCGCCGCCGACGTGACGAGA
Organism: uncultured Aquihabitans sp.; assembly: GCA_964542495.1. GTDB lineage: Bacteria > Actinomycetota > Acidimicrobiia > Acidimicrobiales > Iamiaceae > Aquihabitans. Next base: position 3,014 of record CAZIVZ010000244.1, on the reverse strand, counting down.
ACGCTCTGGGAGGAGCCCCGGTCCCACACCCGCACTTCGGGGAACCGGTGGAACGCCACGGAGCTCCCGTCAGCCGCGATCGCCGGCTCGCTCGCGCCGGCCGAGTCCGGAACCTGGACGGTGGTGGCGGTCTGGCGATCGGTGACGTACACGAACTCGACGTCGGTCTGGGCGCCGGGCAGGTCGGCTGACCGCGAGACGAAGGCGACGTACCGGCCGTCGCCCGAGATCGCCGGCTGCCGACCGGCGTCGGCCAGGGTTTCGCTGGACGAGGTGCTGACGCCCAGCGCGTGGTGCTGGGTCTGGGTCCGACCCTCGGCGTCGCGGACCGTGACCGCCACGTCGAACGTGCCGGTGGCGCTCGGCACCCCGGTGATGATCCCGGTGGTCGCATCGAGTGCCAGCCCGTCCGGCAGGCCCGATGCGCTCCAGGCGAGCGGGGTCGTCCCGCCGCTGGCGTGCAGCGCGATCTGCGAGGGCAGTCCGACCGGGATGGTCGGAAGGGCCTTCGTGTCCAACGACAGGCACCCCGTCAACACGCCGGCCAGCAGCACCACGAGCACCGCCACCGCCCCGGATCGCTTCACCACCTGCCCGCCCCTTGCGAGTTCTGTCGGTAGATCCGGCACCATTGTGTCGGTAACCCTTCGTGCGCGAGGGGGGACTTGAACCCCCACGTCCGTTAGGACACTGGAACCTGAATCCAGCGCGTCTGCCAATTCCGCCACTCGCGCGAGTGAGCGGAGGCAATGTAGCGCGCGGCCCGGGTGAAGCCCACATGGGTAGGGTGCGCCCGTGGCACTGAAGGGGGTCGAACGTCGTCTGGAGCGCATGGTGGAGGGCACCTTCGCCCGTATCTTCCGATCCGGCCTGCGGCCGGTGGAGCTCGGCCGGCGCCTGGTGCGGGAGATGGACGACAACCGCTCGGTCGACGTGCGGGGTCGCACCGTGGTGCCCAACCAGTACCTGGTGGAGGTGAGCGAGGCGGACCTCGATCGCTTCGCCGAGGTGCGCGAGAGCCTGGAGCGCGAGTTGGCCGAGGCCGCTCGCGAGCACGCGCGCGACGAGGGCTACAGCTTCATGGGGCCGGTGTCGGTGCACCTCGAGGTGGGCGAGCGTCAGCACACCGGGGCGTTCCAGATCACCGGTCGGATGCGCGAGGGGAGCGGGGGCGTCGGTGCCGGGTCGCTCGTGCTGCCCACCGGCGAGCGCCTGCCGCTCGGCGAGGCCGTGGTCACCTTCGGCCGCCGCCCCGAGTCCACGGTGCAGCTCGCCGACCCCAACGTGAGCCGCAACCACGCCGAGATCCGCCCCCGCGGCAACGGCTGGGTGCTCGTGGACCTCGGCTCCACCAACGGCACGCGGGTCAACGGTGTTCGGGTCAGCTCCCACGAGCTGGTCGAGGGCGACGAGATCGCCTTCGGCAACACCGTCCTCGCCTTCGAAGCCTCCTGAGCGCCGGGGTCAGAGCCGTGCCGCGGCCGACCGCCGAGGGGCCGGCCGGTAGGCTCGCCCCTCCATGGACGAGCAGCTGCTCACGATCCTCAAGCTCTGCCTGCTTGCCCTCCTGTACCTGTTCTTCCTCCGGGTCCTGCGGGCGGTGTGGACCGAGATCCGCGGGCCCAAGGTGGTCACCGCCACCCCCCGTCGCGCCCAGCGCGAGGCCAAGCGGGTGGACCGCAAGGCGGCCGCCGTCCAGCTCGCCATCGTGGAGCCCGCGCCGCTCAAGGGGCGCCGGTACGACCTGGCCGACGAGATCACCGTGGGGCGGGCGGCAGGCTGCCAGGTCACCATCGACGACACCTACGCCTCGCAGCTCCACGCCCGGGTGTTCTCCCGCGACGGCCAGCTGTTCGTGGAGGACCTCGGGTCCACCAACGGCACCTATCTCAACCGCAAGAAGGTGCAGGGCCCCCAGGTCATGCGCCGTGGCGACCGCCTCCAGGTCGGCAACACCGTGATGGAGCTCGTGTGACAACCCTTCGCGCCGGCAGCGCCACCGATGTGGGCCAGGTCCGGTCCAACAACCAGGACTCGCTGTTCCTCGTCGACGGCGAGACGCTCTACGGCGTGGCCGACGGCATGGGTGGCCACCAGGGCGGCGAGGTGGCCTCGGCCATGGCCGTGGAGCTGCTCGGGCGCCACGCCACCGAGCGCACCCTGGAGTCGCTGCGCCACGCCGTGCGCGTGGCCAACCGGGCCATCTTCGAGAAGGCCGGCAACGACCGGGACCTCCACGGCATGGGCACCACGCTGGTGGCCCTGCGGGTGGTCGACGGACCCGACGGCGACGAGGTGGCGTGGGTCAACGTGGGCGACTCGCGGGTGTACCTGCTCCGAGACGACAAGCTGATCCAGCTCAGCCACGACCACAGCCTGGTGGAGGACCTGCTCCGAGACGGCCAGCTCACCGAGGACGAGGCCGCCGTCCACCCGCAGCGCAACATCCTCACCCGCGCCCTGGGGATCGACCTCGACGTCCAGGTCGACGGCGCCACCGTGCTGCCCTTCACGGGCGATCGCTTCCTGCTGTGCTCCGACGGCCTGTTCAACGAGGTGTCGTCGGACCAGATGGCCTCGGTCCTGCGCCGGCTGGCCGAGCCGGGCGAGGCGGCGTCGGAGCTGGTGCGCCTGGCCAACGAGGGCGGTGGGCGCGACAACATCACCGTGGTGGTGGTCGACGTGGTCGACGACGGCGGTCGCTCCGCCGCGGCGTCCGCCCTGCTGGCGGACGACCCCACCCGCCTGGTGTCACCGGGCCCCGACGCCGACCCGAGCGCCGTGGCCCCGGCCGACGGGCCCAGCGGCGAGGAGCTGTTCCAGGGCCGGCGCAGCTCGCTGCCCGAGGCCACCGACGACTTCGGGGCCGAGGTCGACGATCCCTTCGGCGAGCTGGCCCACGCCCGCACGCGCCGCATCACGTGGCGGGTGGTGGGGTTCCTGGTCCTGCTCGTGGTGGTGCTCGGCGTGGTGGCCGGGGCCATCGGGTGGTCGGCCAGCAACACCTACTTCGT
>CAZIVZ010000243.1:0-5493 GCA_964542495.1 uncultured Aquihabitans sp. | reverse complement strand
ACGTTGTAGACGACGTCGACGGTCTGGCCCTGGAGGAAGGCGATCCCCTTCGACACCAGGCCGGCGGCGAAGACGATGATCAGCACACCGGTGATCTGGAAGAAGCGCCGCAGGTCGATGAGGTGCGAGCCCCGGTAGATCGCGATGCCGAGCGCCACGGCCACGGCCAGGCCCGCCAGCGTGCCGAGGATCACGCTCCCGGCGTCGTCGGAGGCGGTGGCCGAGATGAGGAACAGGGCGGTCTCGAGCCCCTCGCGCACCACGGCGAGGAACGCCACCATGGCCAGCCCGAGCGCCGAGCTCTCGGCGATGGCCGCACCGGCCTTGCCCTCGAGCTCCTTCTTCAGGCCACGGGCGTTGGCCCGCATCCAGAAGATCATCCAGGTGAGCAGGCCGGCGGCGGCGAAGCAGATGGCGGCGAACGTGCGGGTGCGGGCTTGGCCCTCGAGCCCGTCGATGGTGACGTGCAGCACCAGGCCCACCACCGTGGCCAGGGCCAGGGCGGAGAACGTGCCGAGCCAGACCGCCCGCGCCATGTCCGGCCGGGGGCCTCGCTTCACGAAGGCCAGCACGATGGCCACGATCAGGGCGGCCTCGAAGCCCTCGCGCAGCGCGATCAAGAAGCTGGCGCTACTCATGTTGTAAGGCTAGCCGAACAAAGGGGGTCGCGGGCAAGGGGCCCCGTACACTGCACGGGTGGCCGAACACCAAGCACGTGAGTACCACCCCGCGTTCGAGGAGTACTGCGAGGCGATCTTCGAGCTCCACGAGGACGATGTCGACGTGATCCAGGCGCGCATCGCCGAACGGCTGGGCGTCTCGCGTCCGGCCGTCTCGGAGATGATCCGCCGCATGGACGGCGAGGGCCTGGTGGAGGTGGACCGCACCGTTCGCCTCACCGCCTCCGGCAGCCGCCTGGCCGAGCAGGTGGTGCGCCGCCACCGCCTGGCCGAGCGCCTGCTCACCGACATCTTGGGCCTGTCGTGGGCCGAGGCCCACCAGGAGGCGGGCAAGTGGGAGCACATCATCTCCGACAACGTCGAGGCGGCCATCGTCCGGCTTCTCCACGATCCCACCACCTGCCCCCACGGCAACCCCATCCCCGGCTCCGCCTACAAGGCCCCCGACACCGTGGCCCTGTCGGACCTCGGGGTGGGCTCGGGCTTCACGGTCAAGCGCATCCCCGAGGAGCTCGAGTTCACGCCCGGCCTGCTCGAGTTCCTGGAGGACTCGTCGATCCTCCCCGGCCACCACGGAACCGTCACCGCCTCATCGCCCGACGGCACCACCACGGTGGAGATCGACGGGCGCCACGTCGGCGTCGGCTCGTTCGCCAGCGCCCGCATCCTCGTCACCGCCGGCTGACGTCGCCGTCGGGTGCCCGGCGTGGCGCCACGCCACGGCGGCGCTCACCGCCAGCAGCACGGCCCACAGCGCGTGGCGGGCGACGTCGGCCGCGGCGAGCGCCCGGAGGTCGGGCAGGCCGACCCGCCACAGGCGCGAGAGCGGGTTGGCGGTGCGGGCGAAGTCGAACACCACGGCGTGGGTGCCCCGCGCCACCTCCACCTGCAACCACGCCCACGCCGCGAACCCGAACGCGGTGGCGCCCAGGAACCACGGCCGGGCCCGGCCCCAGGGCACCACGGTGCCGAGCCACCACGCCGCGGCCAGGACCACGAGCGGCAGCACCACCACCACCTGGCGACCCGGCCACCACCAGCCGTGCATGGTGAGGGCCACGAACGTGGCGTTCAGCCACCCGGCGGCGAGCGGGAGCACGAGGACGACCCAGCCGGGAGGGCGGCGACGCACCAGGGCCGCCAGCGCCGGCACCGCGGCCAGGTACGCCGGCGCCCAGGCGAGCAGGCCGAAGTCTCGGTCGGTGAGCAGGCCGGTGAGGCGGTTGGCCCGGCCGGCGTAGCGCGGGCTGTTGCCCATGACCGTGAGCTCGCCCTCGCTGAAGTGGTTGCCGACGGCGTACACGGTCCACCCGCCGTACACGCGCTGGTGGACGACGGCGAAGGCCACCGCAGCCGCGCCGAGGGCCACCACCGCGCCCGCCAGCAGGCCCCGGCGCTCCCTCGCCCGCACCAGCGGCCACAGCCCCGTGGCCGCGAGGGCGGCGGCCACGGGCGCGTACTTCACCGCCAGCCACGGCAGGCACACCACCGCCACCACCCACGCCGCGGTGGTGCGCCGGCTCGGCGGGCCGGTGACCGCCGCCACCGCCACGGCCACCGCCAGCGCCGCAGGGAGCTCCGGGTAGACCAGCGAGCCGTACGAGAGCAGGGGCGGCACCAGGCCGAACCCGGCCACCACGGTGGCGGCCGGCGCCAGGGGAACCCGGAACCGGACCACCGCGGTCCACAGCAGCACCGCCGCCAGGGCACCCGCCATCAGCGACAGCGCCACCTTGGCGCCCACCCAGCCGCCGACCCCGAAGGGCACGGCGAGCAGCACCGGCAGCAGCGGGTCGTGGGGGCTCAGTCGCTGGCCGCCGGGCAGGACCGCGGTCTGCCGGGGCAGGTCGGCGCGGTGGTAGGCCCGGTAGGTCCCGGCCCGGAGGTCGGGACCGATGTCGAGGTCGAGGCGGTGGTACAGCGCGCCGGCGGTGAGCAGGTACTGGGGCTCGTCGGCCGCCACCTGGGCGCCCACCGCGGCGCGGGCGGGGATCCCCGCCGCCGAGGCGAGGGCCACCACCGAGCCCACGACGAGCATCGCCCGGCGAAGGGTCCAGCGGGTTGACGATCTGATGGTAGGTGAGCCTAACGTGGACCCCGTGCCCGCCCCGATCCTGCTGTTCCTCCCCGCCCACGATGAGGCCGCGGCGGTCGCTTCGGTGATCGGTCGGGTGCCGGCCGAGGTGCTGGGCCACCCGGTGACGTGCCTGGTGATCGACGACGGCTCCACCGACGGCACCGCCCTGGTGGCGGCCGACGCCGGAGCGGAGGTGCACGCCGTGGGCCGCAACGCCGGCCTGGGCGCCGCCGTGCGCACCGGCCTGGCCATCGGGGTGGCGCGCGGCGCCGCCGCCGTGGCCTTCTGCGACGCCGACGGCGAGTACGCCCCCGAGGAGCTCGAGCGCCTCGTCGCCCCGATCCTCGCCGGGGCAGCCGACTACGTGGTGGGGTCCCGCTTCGCCAACGGCCTCCCCCGCCACATGCGGTTCCACCGCATGGTGGGCAACCGGCTGCTGACCGCGTGGGTGCGGCGGATGGTCCGGCTGGCGGTCACCGACGGCCAGAGCGGCTACCGCGCCCTCTCCCCCGAGGCGGCCGCCGCCGCCGAGGTGATCCACGACTTCAACTACGCCCAGGTGCTCACCCTCGACCTGGTGGCCAAGGGCTTCCGCTACGCCGAGGTGCCGATCTCCTACCGGTTCCGCACCACAGGCCGGTCGTTCATCCGCCTCGTGCCCTACCTGCGCCAGGTGATCCCGGCCGTGCGCCAGGAGCGCCGGTCCTCGACCCTGCGCCCCACCGCCGCCGCCACCCCACCCCTCCAGGTGGCCGACGTCGCCTGAAGGGGAGGCGCTGCTCAGTCCTCCACCACGTGGTGGCGGAAGGCGGCTCGGGATCGGGCCCAGGCGTCGTGGTCGAAGGTGCCGTCGGCGGCGAGGGCGCCGGCGGCGGCGTCGGCCATGGCCAGGGCGTGGTGGGTGTTGTCGGGCACGAACAGGCCCTGGCGACCGAACGTGACGAGCCGCGGGTGGTCGGCCAACCACCACTCGAGCGCCACCAGGTCCCACTCGAAGCCGGGCCGGTACACCGGGTACACGCGAGACAGCCGGACGGTGGTGACCTCGTCGGGGGCGATCACGGGAAGCCCGAGCCGGGCGAAGTCATCGAGGAGCCGGGTTGCCAGGTCGGCGTCGGATGCGTTCCACACGGGATCGCCCACGCTTGCCGGCACCTCGGCGCAGACCACGGTCACGCCGTGGGGGTCGTCGGCGGAGTCGCGGTAGTTGCGGGGCTCGGAGACGCGCGCTGCCAGGTGGCCTGCGCCGGGCAGGTAGTGCGCGTCGAACGGCGTCCACTGCTGGAGCGGGAGGGTGAGGTACACGAGCACCAGGCCCCGGTGCTCGAGGCGCGCCACCGCGTCGAGCACCTCGGCCGGGGGGGCGGGGCGGGTGCTGCGGGCGAGGTCGGACAGCGGCGCGGTGGACCACACCAGATCCGCGCCGAGCGAACGGGCCTCGCCGCCCGGGCCGTCCACGTCGACCGAGGCCGGGCGAGACCCGTCGCCGAGGTCGATCCCCACCACCTCGGTCCCGAGGCGGAGGTCCACACCCGCGGCCACGGCCGCGTCGGCCAGCACCTCGCTGATGGCGCCGAACCCCCGGCGGGGATAGAGGAACACCTGCCCGCCGGAACGTGAGGCCCGCACGACACGTCGCAGCAGCGCACCCGACGACGTGGCGCTGACCCGCCGCCGGGCCAGGTCGCCGGAGAGGTCCTCGGGCGAGGTGCCCCAGATCTTGCGGACGTAGGGCTCGTAGAAGCCGTCGGCCACGGTGGGGCCGAGCCCGGCGCGCACCACCTCGGCGAAGGAGTCGGTGCGGGCGTGGCGGAGGCCGGCGGTGGCCGCATCGAAGGCGGCGCCGGCGGCGAAGCGCGGCGGGGTGCGGCGGAGCAGGTCCCCGGTGCGCAGCGGGAAGGCGAGCCACCGGCCGTCGAGGTCGATCCGGCCGTGGCGGGGACGGGTCTGGAGGTCGGGGCCCAGCAGGCTGCGGACTCCGGCCAACAGGGCGGGCGGCGACGAGCGGTGCAGGCGGTGGCTGCCGAGGTCCACCCGCAGGCCGCCGACCTCGATGCTGGCGGCCATGCCACCCACGTGCGGCGCCCGCTCCACGAGGGTCACGTGGTGGCCGGCCATGGCGGCGCGCCAGGCGGCCCACAGCCCGGCTGGCCCCGCGCCGATCACCAGGAGCTGGGCACCGTCGCGCACGAGCAGCCGGCCTCAGCCGACAGGTTGGGGGTGGTGGTCCGCGACGGGGGCCAGGACGGGCGGGAGCTCGCCGGGGTAGACGATGGTGAGCAGCTTGGTGGCGCGGGTGAGGGCGACGTAGAGCGCCCGCATCCCCTGGGCCTCCTCCTCGAGGATCCCGGCGGGGTCGACCACCACCGTGGCGTCGAGCTCGAGGCCCTTCACGATCCCCACCGGCACCACCGTCACCTGGTGGTTGAGGCCCTGCTCGATGGCGACGCCGTGGTCGATGCCGACGGCGGTGAGCGCGGCCGACGCCTCGTCGACCCGTGACGCGGGGCAGATCACGGCCACGTTGCCCGAGCCCACCGCCGCGATCTCGTCTCGAACGGCCTGGGCGACGGCCGGACCCAGCGCTGCGACGTCGGCGACGCCGGTGAGGCGGGGAGGGCGACCGTCCTGGCGGACCGACCGGGGCGGGGTGAGGTCGGGCGCCGACACGGCGAGCACCCGGGCGGCCAGGTCCATGTTGGGACCCGGGATGCGGTAGCCGACCGTGAGCTCCTC
>CAZIVZ010000242.1:0-5560 GCA_964542495.1 uncultured Aquihabitans sp. | reverse complement strand
GCCGACGCCCTCGCCGACGAGTACATCGACGCCGTGGTGCGCGGCACCATCGCGCGGTTCCGCCAGGAGCTGGTGGTGTTCGGGCGCATCGACGACGACCAGCCCTGGCGGATCGGGCTCTACGGGATCGACCAGGGCGGCGAGCAGCTCGTGGTCGATTGGCGGGCGCCCTTCGCCGGGGGGTTCTACCGGGCCGGCTTCGACGATCCGCTGGGCCTCGCCCGCCGGGTCACCTACGTGGGGTCGATCACCGACCTGTTCGTGGAGGACTTCAGGTCGGGGGAGGTGGCCGGCTCCTCGCCGCTGCTCGGTGAGCTGGCCCGCAGCCGCGGGACCGAGATGCGCACGGCCGTGGCCACGCTCCAGTCCGAGCAGGACGCCCTCGTTCGCCTGGCTCCCACTGCCCGGCTGGTGCTGCGCGGTGGACCGGGAACGGGCAAGACGGTGGTGGGCCTGCACCGCGCCGCGTGGCTCGTCTACAACGACACCCGGCTCACCGCGGGTCGCATCCTGGTGGTGGGACCCAGCGACCGGTTCCTGCGGTTCGTCTCGGCGGTGCTGCCCACGCTGGGCGAGGCCCGCATCGCCCAGACCACCTTCGACCGGCTCCTCGGACCGTCGAACCCGGCCGGCAGCGACGAGCGCTGGCTCGAGCTGCTCGACCGCTTCGAGCAGCAGCTGGTCGTTCCGGCCGAGATCAAGGTGGGCCTCACCCGGATCCGCGAGCCCGAGGTGACCGAGGCCGTGCACCTCATCTCGGGTCGTGCGCTCCCCTACCGCGATCGCCGCCGCTCGTTCGTGGCGTACCTCGCCGACCGCCACGGGCTGCGCCACGGCGACCTGAGCAAGGCGGCTGCCGCCGTCTGGCCGTCGTGCACGGCCAACCAGGCGATGCGCAAGCTGCGCAGTCGCGCCGCGCTGGCCGAGCTCGGTGCCGACCCCGGGTTCGTCGACGCCTGGCTGGCGGTGGACGGCGACGGCGCCCTCGCCGACGAGGTGCGGACCCGGTTCGAGGGCGTGCCCGCCACCTACGGGCACGTCATCGTCGACGAGGCACAGGACCTCACGCTTCTGCAGCTGCGCGCCGTGCAACGACGCTCCACCGGGCTGAGCCTCGTGGGCGACGACGCCCAGCGCTCGAACCCGATCGGTCTCGGTCTGCGCGCCATCGGCCGCCTCCTCGACGTCGAACCGGTGGAGATGGCCACCGCCTACCGCATGTCGGCCGAGATCGCGTCGTGGCTCAACGACCTGGCCGCCGATCACGGGATCGACGCCGTGGAGCTGGTGGGCATCAGGCCGACGGGGGTGGCGGTGCGAGAGCTCGACGCCGCCACGTCGCCGGAGAAGGCGGCACACGAGCTTCGGTCCCGGTGGCCGAACGTGGCCGTGATCGGAGCCGACGACACGTGGAGCCACAAGGGCGTGGAGTACGACGCCGTGGTGGTCGACACCATGGGGATGGACCCGGCGCAGGTGTACCTGGCCGCGTCGCGCGCCGCCCACGAGCTGGTGGTGGTCGGGTGAATCGGTGGATCTGGCAACCTGAGGCGATGAGGTGGCAGCGGGTGTCGTGGCGTCGCTGGACGGCAGCCGGGGCGGTCGTCGCCCTCGTGCTGGCCGGGTGCAGCGGAGGTGACGACGGCGACGGCTCCGCGACCAGCGACCGCCCGGCCACGTCGTCCACGTCCACGGGTCGCCCGGAGGGGTGCGACGGGTCGGTCGAGGCGCCGGCCACGCGCTTCGTGGTGGACGACTGCGGCCGGGTGGTGGTCCTGCGCGGCGTGAACGTCGAGAGCTCGGCGAAGGGCTCGTCGCAGGATGACCGCCACCTGCCGGCGACCGCCACGGAGGACCAGGCGACCCTCGGCGGCTGGGGGTGGAACGGCGTGCGGTTCCTGGTGTTCTGGGGCGCGATCGAGCCCGAGGACGGGACCTACGACGAGGCGTACCTCGACGAGGTCGAAGGCTGGCTCGACTGGTACGCCGACCACGACGTCCACGTGGTGCTCGACCTCCACCAGGACCTCTACGGCTGGAAGGTCAACGGCAACGGCGCCGCGGATTGGGCGGTCGACACCAAGGGGCTCGAGGTCCAGCCCATCGCCGAGGGCCAGCCGTGGTACCTCCAGGGAGCAGACCCGGCCGTGCAGGCGGCGTACCAGTCGTTCTGGAACCCCGAGCCGGGCCACCGCGACCTCAAGGTCGACTACCACGAAGCGCTCGCCCACCTGGCCGAGCGCTTCGCCGACCACCCGGCGGTCATCGGGTACGACGTGATGAACGAGCCGTCGTTCGCCAACGGCGACCTGGCGGCCACCCTCGCCCTCCAAGGCCAGGCAGCAGCCGGCGAGTTCGAGAACCCCAACCTCACCGAGTTCATGCAGGGCGGCATCGAGGCGGTGCGCTCGGCCGACGACGACGCCTGGGTGATGGTGCAGCCGACGTCGCTGCTGAACGCCTTCCCCTATCCCGGCGACCTCGTCGCTGCGGGCCTCGACGATCCCCGGGACGGGTCGCCGCGGATCGCCTACGCCGGCCACCTCTACCAGCCCACGGTCCACGATGGCGCCGGCTACCCCGAGGGCGACACGTACCTCGGCCAGTGGGAGCGGTACCGGGTGGCCGAGGCCGCAGAGATGGATGCGGCGCTCTGGTTCGGCGAGTGGGGCGGCGCACCCGACCAGGACGGCATGGATCGCTACGTCGACGAGGTGCTCGACCTGTCGGACCGGACGATGTCGGGTTGGGCCTGGTGGTCGTGGGACCCAGGGGGATGGTCGCCGGTGGAGGGCGACGGCACCACGTTGTCGGCCAACGGCACGCGCCTGCTGCGGGTGCAACCCCGGGCCGTGGCCGGGACGCCGACCGAGTTCGAGTGGGACGACGAGGCCGGGGTCTTCACCATGTCGTGGGACGAGCGCGCCGGGGTCACCGGACCCACGGAGATAGCGGTCCCGGCGGGCCGCTTCCCCGACGGGTTCGCGGTCGTGCTCGACGGCGCGGAGGTGGACGAGCCGGCCTGGGACGAGGAGACGTCGGTCCTGCGCCTCGAACCCGACCGTTCGAAGGAGCGCCACGAGGTCTGCATCGCTGCCGCCGGTGACGCCGGTTGCGAGGCCTGAGCTGGGCTCTCCCGAACGACGAGGAGCCCCGGCCGACCGGCCGGGGCTCCTCACTGTGGGCCGAGTTGGATTTGAACCAACGTAGGCATAAGCCGACGGGTTTACAGCCCGTTCCCTTTGGCCACTCGGGCATCGACCCAGGACGCAGAGATCATAGCGACCTGCCCCTCCACGGCCGAACCCGGAATCCGGCTCGCGGCGGCGGTAACCTCCCCGCCCATGGCCAGCTTCGATGTGGTGTCCGAGGTCGACATGCAGGAGGTCCGCAACGCGGTGGACCAGGCGAGCCGGGAGCTCACCAACCGCTACGACTTCAAGGGGACCAACACCACGCTCGAGCTCGGCAACACCGAGATCAAGATGGCCACCTCGTCCGAGGATCGCCTGATCGCCCTGCGCACCCTGCTCGAGGAGAAGCTGGTGAAGCGCAAGGTGTCGCTCAAGGTGCTCGACTACGGCAAGGTCGAAGAAGCGTCGGGGATGACCGTGCGGCAGGTGGCCACGCTCCAGGCCGGGATCTCGTCGGACAAGGCCCGAGAGCTCAACAAGTTCATCAAGGCGCTGGGCCTCAAGGGGATCCAGTCGCAGGCCCAGGGCGACTCGCTGCGGGTCAACGGCAAGAAGCGCGACGACCTCCAGGAGGTCATCGCCGCCCTGAAGGCCGAGGACTTCGGCGTGCCGCTGCAGTTCAACAACTTCCGCGACTGAGTCCCCCGGACGCGACAGCGCCCCGCCCCGGTGGGGAGCGGGGCGCCGCCTCGACGGAGCCGACCGGCGGCGGGATACCGGCGACCCCGGACCGGGGAGATCAGTGCTGCCACTCACCCGACCGGAGCCGGGCGATGCGATCCTCCATGGGCGGGTGGGTGCTGGTCCAGGCGCCCTTGCGCCCGGAGAAGGGGTTGGCGATGTAGGCGCTGGCCTGCGCCGGGTCCACCGACGGCGGCACCGCCCGGACGCCCCGGTCGAGCTTCTCGAGGGCTCGGGCCAGCGGTTCGCCCGAACCCAGGAGCTTCGCCCCGCGACGGTCGGCCTCGTACTCCCGGTTCCGGCTCAGGGCCGCCTGGAGGAACATGGCGGCCACGGGCGCCAGGATCGCCAGGGCCAGGGTGCCGAGCACGTTGTCGTTGCGGTCCCGCCCGCCACCGCCGAACATCGCACCCCACATGGCCATGCGGGCCAGGAACGTGATGCCCATCGCGACCGCGGCGGCCACCGAGCTGATCAGGATGTCGCGGTTGCGCACGTGGCTGATCTCGTGGGCCAGCACGCCTTGGAGCTCCTCCCACGTGAGGATGTCGAGGATGCCCTGGTTCACGCAGACCGCGGCGTTGGCCGGGTTGCGGCCGGTGGCGAAGGCGTTGGGCTGCGGGTCCGGCGAGACGTAGAGGCGGGGCATGGGCAGCTCGGCACGCTGGCAGAGGTCGCGGACGATGGCGTGGTAGCGGGGCATCTGGGCCTCGCTCACCTCCACGGCGCGAGCCGAGCGGATGGCCAGCTTGTCGCTGAACCAGTACGACCCGCCCACGAACACCAGGCCGATGGCCATGCCGATGGCCGCGCCACCGGAACCACCGATGGCGCCACCCACCATGATCATGAGGCCGCCGATGGCGGCGAGGATGACGGCCGTCTTCAGGTTGTTCTTCATGCGGTGCTCCGTGCCCGGCGGTGGTTCATCCGGTGGAGATGACGCTACCGACGCCCCCCGAAAGCGGGGCTAAGGAGGGGCGAAGGAGGGCTGAGGCGGGGCGAGCCGTCAGATCTCGGACGTGCCGGCCGCCGCGCGGGTGCGGATCTCCTCCACCACGCCAGGGTCGGCGAGCGTGGTGGTGTCTCCCAGCTCGCGCCCCTCGGCCACGTCGCGCAGCAGGCGCCGCATGATCTTGCCGGAGCGGGTCTTGGGGAGGTCGTCGGTGAACACGATCAGCTTGGGCCGGCTGATGGCACCGATCTTGGTGGCCACGTGCTGGCGGAGCTCCTCCCCCACGTCGTCGCTCGCCGCCACGGCGCCCCGCAACGTCACGAAGGCCACGATGGCCTGGCCGGTGAGGTCGTCCTTGGCCCCCACCACGGCGGCCTCGGCCACCTTGGGGTTGTCGACGAGGGCCGACTCCACCTCGGTGGTGGAGATCCGGTGGCCCGACACGTTCATGACGTCGTCGACGCGGCCCAGCACCCACAGGTAGCCGTCCTCGTCGACCTTGGCGCCGTCGCCTGCGAAGTAGCGGCCCTCGTAGTGGCTCCAGTAGGTGTCCTGGTACCGCTGGGGATCGCCCCAGATGCCACGCAGCATCGACGGCCACGGCCGGGTGAGGGTGAGGTAGCCACCGCCCCGGGGCACGGGGAGCCCCGCCTCGTCGACCACCTCGGCCCCGATCCCGGGCAGGGGGAAGGTGGCCGAACCGGGCTTGGTGGTGGTGGCGCCCGGCAGC
>CAZIVZ010000241.1:0-5563 GCA_964542495.1 uncultured Aquihabitans sp. | reverse complement strand
CGCCATGCGGTCTGAATCCCAGCCCGATCGGTCGCGCGAAGTCAGACACACCTCAAGATCGTTCTGGACCCAGAAGGCAAAGTTCCAGCGAGCCTCCGCCGCGTCGGAAGCAACCGGCCAGCCCGGAGGGGATCCGGACGAGGGTGTCGACGCGCTCACCTTCGTCTCGGTGTTCGTGCCGACCCGGAGCACTGGCCGCCGAGGATCGTCCTCCTCGTCGTTCACCCAGAACGACACGACGTAGGTCTCAGCACGTTCATCACGCGGCAGGCCCGTGAGGGCCTCGATCGCCCGGCCCACGATGAGCTCTACGAGGTCCGAACGCATCCCGAGCAGGATAAGACCTTCGTCTCAGAGGGTATGGAGCCCGAGAGGAGAATCGAACTCCTGACCTGCTCATTACGAGGTATCCAGCGCTGAGCGCTGTGTGGAACGAGCAAAGCGCAGGTGGGCGGCGAGCGGGAGAGCCCGAGTTGTCTCCTCTCGTCGGAGTCGCCCGCGGCGAGTTGACGAAGCTCCGGGAGTGCCTCGTCATCGCTTGGACGACCCAGCACCTCCTTCGACCGGATCACGTCATCAAGGCTGGCGACCGCAACGGTGACTCCATCCACCACGAGATGCGTCGAGCGGCTCAGCAACGCCTCGTACCGTTGCTCGTCGCCGCCGCCTGACGGCAGTCCCCGCAGGATGTCGACATCGCCGTGGCTGCTCCGCCAGGTGGACAGCTCCATCTGGAGGAGGAACCTGCCGTCGAGATGCGGCACCTCGAACGGTTCGTCGAGACCGTCGAGCCGGAGACCAGCGCCGAGTTCCCTCAGGGCCCAGCCGACCCGTTCGAGGTTGGGTTCGGTCCAGTGCGCGCAGATGTCGAGATCGAGGGTCTGACGTTGGGCTCCATGAGCCGCAGCGGCCTGTCCACCGACGAGAACGAACGCGACCTCGTGGCGCGTCAGCGCGCGCAACACCTCGGCTCGTCGAAGGAGTGGCCCGGCCGGGTCACCCATCGGAGGCAGCTGCCTCGGCCCTCCGCGCTGCGTCGTCGGCTTCGACCAACGCGAGCACTTCGGCCCTCGTCGCCCGCTTGCCACCAGAGATCACGACCGTGTCGTCGGCCCGCGCGGGCCGCCCCGATCGCGACGCGCGCTCCCATGACTCAGCTGAAGGCTTCGGTCGCGAGGTCACGGAGCCAGGTTATCCAGGAGCGCGTACGGTAGAACGCCCGGGCGGTGCCGGTGGGCGCTTCGCGACGCGACCGAGCCGCTGCACACCCACGGCCTCGACGACCATCGCCACGACCCCCGACACGAGAATGATGCCCGGTTCGGTGGGCCAACCGTGGCCCGAGAAGGCCGTGGTGCCACAGCCGAGCCACACCATGAGGAGCAGAGCGCTGAGGACCACCATGTTGCTGTGGTTGCCCGTGCTCCGCCCACGTTGCCGGTCGATCGCCTTCCACGATGCGGCCGCCAGGTCGAGCGTGACCAAGCCGAAGAAGATCGTGGCTGGAACAAGCGCCGCCAGCGACGGTCCCCGACCGCCGGTCCAACGGAGCAACACGAACCAGAGCCCGACGAAGAGGACGGGGAGCACGGTTCCCCAGACACCTTGACCCGGGTGCCGTTCGGCTCGACCGTCATCGGACACCCCACACCATCGGTCAGCGCAACGTGTGATTGACCGATGGCGTCGCCAGCGCAGGCGACCTGCGACCTCGGAGACCTTGGAGCCCGAGAGGAGAATCGAACTCCTGACCTGCTCATTACGAGTGAGCTGCTCTGCCGTCTGAGCTACCCGGGCGTGGGGGAAAACCGTACCCGACGGCTGCGCCCCGACAGGAACCGGAACCGCTCAGCCGAGCGACGGGAGCCGCAGCGCGAGCGATAGCAGGAGGAGCTCCTCGTTGGGGTTGCGCACCAGGGCCTCGGCGGCCTTCTGGATGGCGGCCAGGCCGGTCAGCGCCGCGGTGGGGTCGGCGGCCACGGACAGCTCGTCGCGGTAGGCGGCGGCCAGCGACCCGAGTCCCATGCGCAGCTCGTCGGTGCGGAGGCGGCGGGCCTCGCGCTTGTGGCGCTTGTCGAGGTCGGCGGCACCGGAACCCCGCTGGCCGTAGCGCTCCACCCGTTCGGCCAGCTCCGCCACCTCGGCCTCGTGGCGGGCGCGCAGGGGCGCCTCGGCATCGTCGATGGTGGCGCGCAGCTCGTCGATCGCGGCTGCGGCGGTGGCCCCCGTGCCATCGAGGCGACGGGGCAGGCCGCGCCAGGCGGCCAGCCGCAGCGCGAGGCGCTCGTCGGTGGCCAGCAACCGGGCCCGGTCAAGGTCGCCGCCGGCGAACGACGCTGCCTCGGCGGCGCGGGCCGGGTCGATGCCCTCGGCCTCGAGCCGGGCGGTGACCACCGCGTCGGTGAGCGGGTGGAATTCGACCCGGATGCACCGGGACGCCACGGTGACCAGCTCGGGCGGGAGCTCGTCGGCCAGCACCACGAAGAACGTGCCCTCGGGCGGTTCCTCGATGGTCTTCAGCAACTTGGGGCCGACGTTGGGGGCGATGAGGTGGAACTCGTCGAGCACCAACACCTTGCGCCGGCCCTCGGTGGCGGAGCGGCTGGCCCGGCGCACGATCTCGTCGGCCTGCTCGGCCGAGATGGACGCGCCTACCCGTTCCACCACCACGAGGTCGGGGTGCTGCTCGGCCCGGGCCAGGGCACGAGCGCGGGCTGCGCCGGCGGTGTCGCCCGCCTCGTCGAGCTCGAACGCCAGCAGGTCGCCGGCGAACGCTCGTGCCGCGGGACGCTTGCCCGAGCCATGGGGGCCGAGGAACAGCCAGGCGTGCACCGCCTGCGCCCCCGACGCCCCGCGCAACAGGTCGATGGCCGCGTCCTGGCCCACCACGTCGGCCCAGGCATCGGTGGTGGTGGGAGGCGCCGTGCTCACGGCGGGCCCGGTTCGGGGAAGCGGGCGTCGACCGCGGCCTGCACCCGCTGGTGCACCTCACCCACCGTGCCCGCTCCGTCGACCACCACCCACCGTTCGGGGTCGGCGGCGGCGAGGGCGGCGTAGCCGTGGGCCACCCGGGCGTGGAACTCGTCGCCCGCCGCTTCCAGCCGGTCGGGCGCGCCGGCCACCGCGAGGCGCGACTGGGCGACGGCGTGGGGCACCTGGAGCAGGACCACGAGGTCGGGGTGGAGGCCGTGGGTGGCGAAGTCGCTCAGGTGCGCAACCGCTTCGGCGCCGAGGCCACGGCCGTAGCCCTGGTAGGCGATCGACGAGCCCACGTAGCGGTCGCACACCACGTCTCGGCCACGGTTGAGCGCCGGCAGGATGCGGGTGGCCACGTGGTGGGCTCGGTCGGCCGCCATGAGCAACGCCTCAGCCCGGGGGTCGAGGTTGCCGGTGCCCGGGTCGAGGAGGATCGCTCGCAAGCGCGCGCCCACCTCGGTGTCGCCCGGCTCGAAGGTGAGGTCGGCCCCCCAGCGCTCGGCGAGCAGGCGCGCCTGGGTGGACTTGCCCGATGCCTCGCCACCCTCGAACACCACGAACCGGCCCACCGCCCGACCCTACCCAGCCCGCCGCCCCCACCCGTTCTGTCGCCCAGGTTGGTCAGATGTGACCACCACCAGCTTCAGAACGGGGCGCAGAATCTGCGCAGAATCTGCGGATCGGTTCTGTCGCCCAGGTTGGTCACATCTGACCACCACCAGCTTCAGAACGGGGCGTCGTCGTCCGGGACGGGCTCGGTGGTGGCCGCCCGCTTCTTGGCCGGCGCCTTCTTCGCCGCCGCCTTCTTCTTGGCCGGCGACTTCTTGGCGGCGGCCTTCTTCTTGGCCGGCGCCTTCTTCTTCGCCGCCTTCTTCTTGGACGGTCCGGCGTCGCGGCGGATCTGGAGCAGCTCGGAGGCTCGCTCGTCGGTGATCGTCTCGACCTCGTCGCCCTTGCGCAGCGAGGCGTTGGTCTCGCCGTCGGTCACGTACGGCCCGAACCGGCCGTCCTTGAGCACCATCGCCTTGCCCGACACCGGGTCGACCCCGAGCTCGCGCAGCGGGGCCGCCGTGGTCTGCCCGCGTCGCTGCTTGGGCTGGGCCAGGATCTCCAGCGCCCGGGGCAGCTCCACGGTGAAGATCTGCTCCTCGTTCTCGAGCGAGCGGGTCTCGGACTTGGCGGCGCCGTTCTCGTCGACGTAGTCCTTCTTGAGGTACGGCCCGTAGCGCCCGTTCATGGCGAGGATCTCGTTGCCGTCGGCCGGGTCGACGCCCACCACCCGCGGCAGCGACAGGAGCTGGAGGGCGTCGTCGAGCGTGATCCGCTCCAGGGTCATGGTCTTGAACAGCGACGCCGTCTTGGGCTTGTCCTCGGCCTTGAGCTTGCCCTTGCCCTCGGGCATCTCGCCCACCTGGACGTAGGGGCCGAACCGCCCGGCCTTGGCGATCACGTCGAGGCCGGACTCGGGGTCGGTGCCGAGCACACGGTCGCCGTTGCCGGCGGCGAGCAGCTCGATGGCCTTGAAGACGTCGAGCTCGTCCGGCGCGAGGTCGTCGGGGATCGACGCCGACTCGTCGCCCTTCTTCAGGTACGGCCCGAACCGGCCCGGCTTCACGAGGATCTCCTCGCCGTCGGGCGTCACGAACCGCCCCACCACGTTGATCTCGGCAGGGTCGATGTCGTCCTTGCCCCGCTCCACCAGGAGCTTCAGGCCGGGCGACCCGGGGCTGACGTCGGCCAGCTCGGCGGTGGGCTCGCCCGCCGCGTCGCCGAACCAGAAGGCGTTGAGCCACGGCTCCCGGCTGATGGTGCCCTGGGCGATGCCGTCGAGCTCGTCTTCCATGCGAGCGGTGAACGCGTAGTCGACCAGATCGCCGAAGTGCTGCTCCAGCAGGCCGATCACCGCGAACGCCGTCCAGGTGGGCACGAGTGCCGTGCCCTTCTTCCAGACGTAGCCGCGGTCCTGGATGGTCTGCATGATCGACGCGTAGGTGGACGGTCGACCGATGCCGAGCTCCTCCAGGCGCTTCACCAGCGATGCCTCCGTGTAGCGAGCCGGCGGCGAGGTGGTGTGGCCCTTCGGCTCGAGCTCGGGCGACGGGAGCGCCTGGCCCACCGCGAGGACCGGGAGGAGGGTCTCGCGGTCGTCGAGGGCGGCATCGGGATCGTCGGTGCCCTCCACGTAGGCCCGCAGGTAGCCGGGGAAGGTGATGGAGCGACCCGAGGCCGCCAGCTCGGCGTCGCGGCCGTCGGACGCGGTGGCGCCGATGCGCACCGAGACCGACTGGCCGCGGGCGTCGACCATCTGCGAGGCGACGGTGCGCTTCCAGATGAGCTCGTAGAGGCGCAGCTGGTCGGTGCGCAGCTCGCCTCGGAGGGACTCGGGCGTGCGGAACGCCTCGCCAGCGGGGCGGAGGGCCTCGTGGGCTTCCTGGGCGTTCTTCACCTTGCGGTCGTAGGTGCGGGGCCGCTCGGGCACGTACTCGGGGCCGTAGAGCTCGCGTGCCTGGCTGCGCGCCGCGTTGAGCGCCGTCTCCGACAGCGTGGTGCTGTCGGTCCGCATGTAGGTGATGTAGCCGTTCTGGTA
>CAZIVZ010000240.1:0-5569 GCA_964542495.1 uncultured Aquihabitans sp. | reverse complement strand
GCCGGCGTAGCCCAATCGGCAGAGGCACCAGGTTTAGGTCCTGGCCAGTGCGCGTTCGAGTCGCGCCGCCGGCACCAGTGGGGGGAGGTCCAGGGGTGGGCCGCTAACCTGCGGCGCCATGGACCAGCCGCTTCCCCTCCCCCTGGCACAGGGCCCCTCGGGCCTCGATCTCGGCGCTGCCGACATCTACAACCGCCTGCTCAAGGAGCGGATCGTCTTCCTGGGCACCGACGTCAACGACACCATCGCCAACCAGCTCGCCGCCCAGATCCTCTACCTCGACGGCCAGGACGGCGAGAAGGACATCTGGCTCTACATCAACTCGCCCGGCGGCTCCATCTCCGCCGGCATGGCCATCTACGACACCATGCAGTTCGTCACCGCCGACGTGGCCACGGTGTGCATGGGCCTGGCCGCCTCCATGGGCCAGTTCCTGCTGTGCGCCGGGGCCGCCGGCAAGCGCTTCGCCCTCCCGCACAGCCAGATCATGATGCACCAGCCCTCGGGCGGCATCCAGGGCCAGGCGTCCGACATCGCCATCCAGGCCGAGCGGATGGTCTACATCAAGCGCCTCATGGCCGAGCGCATCGCCGAGCACACCGGCCAGACCGTCGAGCAGATCGAGGCCGACTCCGAGCGCGACCGCTGGTTCACCGCCGAGCAGGCCAAGGAGTACGGCATCATCGACGACGTCATCGTGCGTCGCGCCGCCCTCACCTGAGCCTGCCCCCCCCGAAGCCGGGCGGCCACGGCCCTGCTCAGCCGCCCTCGTCCACCACGGGGTTGAGGTCGACGCCGCAGGTCTTCTTGGCGTAGGCCGCCACCTTCTCGGCGGCCGCGGCGGCATCGTCGTGGCGGTCGACGGCCTTGCGCACCGCGTCGGTCACCGCCTCGGGGTCGTCGTGGTGGTCCGCAACGGCGGTGATCACCTCGTCGGCCAGGTCCACCACGGGCCCCACGTCGCCGCGGACCGCCGATGGCGCCGAGCGCCGCAGCCGGGCGTAGGCGTTGCGCGCCGCGTCGAGCCGCGTGGACAGCTCCTCGGGGTCGGCCTCGGCGAAGCCGGTCACCACCGACTCGAGGGTGGGGGTGCGGCGGATCTCCTTGCAGAAGGCGTCGGCGGACCCGCCGTCGCGCGTGCACGCCGCGGTGCCCACCACCATCGTCGCGGCCGCCAGCGCGGCGAGGCAGCGCCGGCTCACGCGGCGGCGAAGCCCCGCTGGGCGGCCTCGGCGCGCGCCCGCAGGTCGGCCACGGCGTGGGCCAGCCCCTCGGGGTCCCGGTACAGCGAGCTCCCGGCCACCAGCACGTTGGCGCCGGCGGCGGTGGCGCCGGCGATGGTGTCGGGGCCGATGCCGCCGTCGACCTCGATGTCGACGTCGAGGCCGCGCTCCACCACCAGGCGACGCAGCTCGAGGAGCTTGGGCTCCATGGTGGCGATGTAGGCCTGGCCGCCGAAGCCGGGGTTCACCGTCATGACCAGCACCATCTCCACAAGGTCGAGCACGTGCTCAACGGAGCTGACCGGTGTGGACGGGTTGAGGGCGACGGCGGCGCGCCCACCGGCGTCACGCACCTGCCCGAGGCAGCGGTGCAGGTGCGTGGTGGACTCGGCGTGCACGATCACCAGCTCGCAGCCGGCCTCCACGTAGCGGGCGAGCAGCACCTCGGGGGTGTTGACCATCAGGTGAGCCTCGAAGAGGAGGTCGACCGAGCTGCGGCAGGCGGCGATGACGTCGGGCCCGAAGGTGAGGTTGGGCACGAACTGGCCGTCCATGACGTCCCACTGGATGCGGTCGACGCCGGCGTCCTGGAGCGCGCGGCACTCGTCTCCCAGCTTGGAGAAGTCGGCTGGGAGGACCGAGGGGGCGATCTGGACGGGACGGGGTGGAGCATCGCTGGGCACGGGCCCATCCTACGGGAGCGGTGACGGCCCCCCGGTAGGCTCCGACGTCGTGACCGAGCTCGAGCTGCGCACCACGGCGATGGCCGTGGGAGGGGAGGCGGTGGCTCGGGAGCCCTCCGGCCGGGTGGTGTTCGTGAGCGGTGCGGCGCCGGGCGAGACGGTGCTGGTGCGCCTCGACGACGAGCGTCGCAGCTTCGCCCGCGGCACGGTGGTCCAGGTGATCTCGGCGGCCGAGGACCGGGTGGAGCCGCCGTGTGCGCACGTGGCCGAGGGCTGCGGCGGGTGCGACTGGCAGCACCTCGCCGTCGACGCCCAGCGGCGCCTCCGTGTCCAACTGGTGGCCGACGTGCTCGGGCGGGACGGCGGCGTCGACGACCCGTCGGTGGTCGCCGGCGTGGAGGTGCCGGCAACGCGCGTGCGCACCACGGTGCGGGGCGCCGTGGGCACCGACGGGCGGTTCGCGTTCCGGCGCCGCCGGTCCCACGACGCGGTCGACGTGGCCTCGTGCCTGGTGGCGCACCCGCTGGTCGAGGAGATCCTGGCCGAGGGTCGCTTCGACGAGGCCGACGAGGTCACGGTGCGCGTCGGAGCCCGGACCGGTGAGCGCATGGTGGTGGTGGGCCCCACCGCCGCCGGGGTGGTGGTGCCGGCGGGCGTCACCGTCGTGGGGTCCGACCAGCTGCGCGCCGGGCACCGGGCCTGGATCCACGAGGAGGCGGCTGGCCGGCTCTGGCGGATCTCGGCCGGGTCGTTCTTCCAGGCCAGCCCCGAAGGGGCCGAGGCGCTGGTGGCCGAGGTCGCCGCCCTCGTGGACCGCTGGGCACCCGGCGCCACCCGCCTCGTCGACCTGTGCAGCGGGGTGGGGCTCTTCGCCGGCACCGTGGGGGCGGGCCGATCGGTGGTGGGGGTGGAGCGCAGCGCCTCTGCCGTGGCCGACGCCCGCCACAACCTGGCCGACCTCCCCGACGTGCGCCTGATCAAGGTGGCCATGGCCCGCTGGCGACCGGGTCCGGCCGACGTCGTGGTGGCCGACCCGGCCCGCAGCGGCCTGGGCGCCGGGGTGGTCGCGGCGGTGGCGGCCACCGGAGCCGGACTGTGCGTGCTCGTGAGCTGCGACCCGGCCTCGCTCGGTCGCGACGCCCGCCTGCTGGGCGAGGCGGGGTACCGCCACGTCGGTTCCTCCGTGGTCGACCTCTTCGGCCACACCGGGCAGGTGGAGGTGGTGACGGGCTTCGTGCGAGATGATGGTGCGGGCACCGGAGCGGGAGACCGCTCAGCCTGAGCCAGGTCCGACCGTCTGTCATCTGCATCGGGCCCGGGCTCCGTACCCGGGGGGCATGGAGACCACGACGTGAGCGAACCGCTCAACGAGATCAGCGACGCCGGCCTGGTGGTGGCGATCAGCCGATACGACCAGGACGCGCTCGCCGAGGCCTACCGGCGCCACGCGGGCTCCGTGTTCGGCCTGGCCAAGCGCCTGCTCGCGGAAGCCTCCCTGGCCGAGGAGATCGTGCAGGAGGTGTTCCTGCGCCTCTGGAACAGCCCGGACAAGTTCGATCCCGGCCGCGGCTCGCTGCGGTCCTACCTGCTGGCGCAGTGCCACGGTCGTTCGGTCGACCTGCTCCGCTCGGAGACGTCCCGCCGCCGGCGCGAGGAGAACGACCTCCGGCGCACCGCCGAGGCCGGCTACGACCTGGAGCGGGAGGTGTGGGATCTCACCGTGGCCGACAACGTGCGCGAGGCCATCGCCAAGCTGCCCGAGGGTGAACGCCGGGCCATCCGCCTCGCCTACCTCGGCGGGCACACCTACCGGGAGGTGGCCGAGCTGCTCGACGAGCCCGAGGGCACGGTGAAGAGCCGCATCCGATCCGGCCTGAAGCACCTCCGGGCCGACCTCGTCGCCATCGGCACCAACGCGGGGGAGGAGCAGCCGTGAGCGAGTACCGCGACCAGTACAGCGACCTCCTCGGTGCCTACGCCCTCGACGCCGTGGAGGCCGAGGAGCAGGCCCAGATCGAGCTCCACCTGCGCACCTGCCCGTGGTGCGCCGCCGAGGTTGCCGAGCACCGGGAGGTGGCCTCGCTGCTGTCGCAGCGAGGGACCGACGCGCCCGACGGCGTCTGGGATCGCATCGTGGCGGAGCTGTCACCGCCCGCCCCGCCCCTGCGGATCACCCTGGCGCCCCCGGCGCACCGGCGGGTGAGCACCCGCACCCTCGGCATCGTGCTGGCGGTTGCCGCCTGCGTCCTGCTCGTGCTGGGAGCCGTGGCGGTGGACCAGCAGCGCCGGCTCCAGCGCATGGAGGGCCAGGTGACCCTGCCGTCGTCGGTCGGTGCGGCCCTCGTGGTGGAGCTCAGCGGCGACGATGCCGACACCGGGGCCAAGGCCGTGGTGGAGCGCACCGGACGAGGGGTGCTGGTCTCCCACGACCTGCCCGACGTGGGCGACGACGAGCTCTACCAGCTGTGGGGCAACGTCGACGGGGTCATCTTGTCGCTCGGCACCTTCGACCACGGCACCGAGGTGGTCAACTTCCAGCTCGATCCCGAACGCCTCGACCAGGTCGAGGGGTTCATGGTCACGCGGGAGCGGGCTCCGGGGGCTTCGACCTCGAAGCACCCGCCGGTGATCGTCGGCACCACCGCATGACCCCACCCGACCTACGCTGCGGCCCGTGCCAACCATGGCGGCCTATCGCATCACCACCTGGCTCGAGCCCGCGTCGCTCGGGGAGGTGGCGGTCCCCGAGCCCGGGCCCGGGCAGGTGCGCGTGCGGGTGGCCGGCTGCGGCCTCTGCCACTCCGACCTGGCGATGGGCCTGATCCCCGCCGAGCTCGGGGCCGCGCTGGGGTGGACGGTTCCGTTCACCCTCGGCCACGAGACGGCGGGGTGGATCGACGCCATCGGTCCGGGGGTCTCGGGGCTGGTGGAGGGGGCCCCGGTCGCGGTGGCCTCCCCGGCGTCGTGCGGCACGTGCCGGTGGTGTCGTCGTGGCGCCGAGAACGCCTGCCCGAACGGCCTGATGGGCCGCGGCTACGGGCGAGACGGGGGACTGGCCGAGCACGTCCTGGTCGACGATCCGGGCCGGGTGCTGTTCCCGCTCGGGGACCTCGACCCCGTCGTCGCCGGTCCGCTCACCGACGCCGGGGCCACCGTGCACCACGCGGTGCGAAGGCTCGCACCCCGGGTCCACGGCGACGGCACCGTGGTGGTGCTGGGCGCTGGCGGCCTCGGGTCCTTCGCCGTGCAGCTGGCGCGGCTGCTGACCCCGGCGCGCGTGGTCGCCGTCGACCCCAACCCCGTCCGCCGGTCCCTGGCCCTGGAGCTGGGTGCGCACGAGGTGGTCGACGGGGTCGACGAGGGTACCGCTGCCGCCTTGGCGGACGTGCTCGGGTCCGACCCCGTGGACGCCGTGGTGGACCTGGTGGGCACCGACGCCACCATCGATCTGGGCGTCACCACCGTGGCCGCCGGCGGTGCCGTGGCCCTCGTCGGTGCGGCGCGGGGGACGCTGCGCCGCCCCTGGTACGCCACGCTGCCGCGCGACGGCGAGGTGTTCACCTTCCAGGGCTCGGACCTCGCCGACGCACGCGCCGTGATCGCCTTGGCCGCCGACGGCCGCCTGCGGGTCGACATCGACCCGTTCGACCTCGCCGACGTGGC
>CAZIVZ010000239.1:0-5594 GCA_964542495.1 uncultured Aquihabitans sp. | reverse complement strand
GACCGGGCCGCGCTGGACCGCATCGTGGAGGCCGGCGGCTACATCACCGCCGAGACCGGCTGCGCGCCGGATGCCAACCTCATCCCGATCCCCAAGCCGGTGGCCGACGCCGCCATGGACGCGGCCGCATGCATCGGCTGCGGAGCCTGCGTGGCCGCCTGCCCCAACTCGGCGGCCAACCTCTTCACCGCGGCCAAGGTGGCCCACCTCAACCTGCTGCCCCAGGGCCAGGCCGAACGCTTCAGCCGGGTGGAGGCCATGGTGGACACCATGGAGGAGCTCTTCGGCTCCTGCACCAACCACGGCGAGTGCCAGGAGGCGTGCCCGAAGGAGATCTCGATCGACTTCATCGCCCTGATGAACAAGGACTACCTCAAGTCCAAGTTCAAGAACCGCAAGACCCTGTCGCGCTCGTAGGAACCCCAGGTCGTTCGGCGGCGGCTGCTCGGTAGGGTCGGCGCATGGAGCTGATCCTCGTCCGTCACGGGCAGCCGGCGTGGACCACGCCGGACCGCCGCAACCGCAACGACCCACCGCTGACCGATCTCGGCCACGCCCAGGCGAAGCTGGCGGCGACGCGCATCGCCGACCCGGACGACGAGCCGGCCCGGGGCCCGGTGGACCACGTGATCGCCTCGCCCGCGGTGCGGGCCGCCCAGACCGCCGAGCCCATCGGCGCGGCCCTGGACCAGGCGGTGGAGACCCAGGCGTGGCTCCTCGAGATCCAGAACCCCCACCACTGGGACGGCTCGCCCATCGAGGAGATCGAGGCGGCGTACGCGGAGATCAAGCACCGCACGCGCGAGCAGGTGTGGGACGGCCTCCCTGGCGGTGAGCCCATCCGGGCCTTCCACCAGCGTGTGACCACCGGCCTGCACGCGTACCTGGGGGGGCTCGACGTGGTCCCGTCGGACACCGTCGGCCTCTGGGAGGTGGGCCCGGCGGCACCCGAGCGGGTGGTGGCCGTGGCCCACGCCGGCACCAACTCCACCATCATCGCCGACCTGCTCGGGGCTGCTCCCGAGCCGTGGGAGTGGGATCGCTTCGTCCTCGGCCACGCCTCGGTGGCCATCTTGCGCACCACCCGCATGGCCGGCTCGCACATCTGGTCGCTGGCCGCGCTCGGCGATGCCGCCCACCTGCCCGTGGACCAGCGGACGCTCTGACCTCGATCGGGGTACGGTCCGGCCCCGTGACCACCTCGCACCGAACCCTGCGCGTCGCCGTGCTCGTCCTGGCCGCCCTCGCCGCGGGCGCCACCGCCTGCAGCTCCGACGACGCGAGCTCGTCCAGCCCCACCACCGCGGCGCGCCGCAGCACCAGCACGACCGCCGCCGACGACACGGGCCCGGGTCCGATCGAGGGCTATGGCGACTACGAGTCGGTGAGCTACGACGACCCGTCGCACTGGGTGTGCCGTCCCGACACCCCCGACGACATCTGCCACTCCGACCTCGACGCCACCCGCGTCGATGCCGACGGCACGCTCACCGTGGAGCCCTTCGAAGCGGCCGACGACCCCGCCATCGACTGCTTCTACGTCTACCCCACCATCTCGCGCGACGAGGGCACCAACAGCGACTGGCAGGCGTCGCCCGACGAGGAGGGCTACGTGACCCTCAACCAGGCCGCCCGCCTCCGAGCCCAGTGCCGGGTGTTCGCCCCCGTCTACCGCCAGATCACCCTCACCTCGCTCGTCGGGCGGCTCAACGGCACCGGCCAGACCACCGGCGACGAGCCGCCCCTGGACCCCTTCGATGATGTGCTCGACGCCTTCCGCACCTACCTCGCCCAGGACAACGACGGCCGCGGCTTCGTGCTGATCGGCCACTCCCAGGGCGGCGGCATGCTCAACCAGCTCATCCAGACCGAGATCGACGGGAACGACGACCTCCGGGCCAAGCTCGTGGGCGCCTACCTGATCGGCAGCGCCGTGGCCGTCCCCGAGGGCGAGGTGGTGGGCGGCGACTTCGCCAAGGTGCCCCTCTGCACCGAATCCGGCCAGGTGGGCTGCGCCATGACGTGGGCCACGTTCCGCGACACGGCGCCCCCACCCCCGGAGGGCTCGCTGTTCGGATACCCGCGTGGCGGGGAGGGCGTGGCCGGCTGCGTCAACCCGGCCGCTCCACGCGGCGGCTCGGCCGAGCTCGACGCGTACTTCCCCAAGGAGGGCGGCGCGTCGATCCTCACACCCGAGGTCCCCGACACCGACGGCCGCACCTGGGTGGACCCCTCCGTCGGCGAGATCGAGACCCCGTTCGTGCGGCTCACCGACCTGGTCTCAGCGGAGTGCACCACCGCCGGCAAGCTCAACTACCTCGAGGTCACGGTCCATGGCGACCCGGCGGATCCAAGGGCCGACGACGTCCCCGGCGATCTCACCCCCGAGTGGGGCCTCCACCTCGTCGACGTCAACCTGGCCATGGGCGACATCGTCGAGCACGTGCGCCTCCAGGCCGAGGCCTACGCAGGCTGACCGCCCTAGGGTCCGGCCCATGTGCGACACCCTCGTCAGCCTCACCGACGACGGGATCCTGTTCGCCAAGAACAGCGACCGCGACCCCAACGAGGCCCAACTCCTGCGGTGGGTCCCGGCCGCGGACCACGGACCCGACTCACGGGTGGCGTGCACCTGGATCTCCATCCCGCAGGCGACCCGGACCCACGCGGTGGTGCTCTCGCAGCCCTGGTGGATGTGGGGAGCCGAGATCGGGGCCAACGAGCACGGCGTGGTGATCGGCAACGAGGCCGTGTTCACCCGGGAGCTGGCACTGAGCCGTCGTGAGCCCGACGCCCTGCTCGGCATGGACCTCCTGAGGCTGGCCCTCGAACGGGCGGCGACCGCCGCCGAGGCGGTGTCGGTGATCGTCGAACTGCTCGAGGCGCACGGCCAGGGTGGGTCGTGCAGCCACGACCACCCCAAGCTCCGCTACCACAACAGCTTCCTCGTTGCCGACCCACAGGGGGCCGTGGTGGTGGAGACCGCGAGCCGGTCGTGGGCCACCGAGGAGGTCCGGGGGCGAGGTCGCTCGATCTCCAACGGGTTGACCATCGAGCCGTTCGCCCGCGCCCACCGTGACCCGATCCGCAGCACGGTCGTGGCCTGCACCCGGCGCCGGGCGCGGACCCAGGTGGCCGCCGAGGCGGCGACCGGGCCGGCCGACCTGTTCGCCGCCCTGCGCGACCACGGCCCCGGCGGTGCACCGACGTGGTCGCCCGTGAGCGGTGGTCTGACGGCACCGTGCGTGCACGCCGGCGGGACCGTCGCGTCGAGCCAGTCGACCGCATCGTGGGTGGCCGACCTGCGCGGCCCGGTCCGGCACTGGGCGACGGCCACCAGCGGGCCCTGCACGTCGGTGTTCAAGCCGGTGAGCGTCCACCAGGCGGTCGACCTGGGCCCCGATCCCACCGACCGCGACGACCCGGCCTCCACCTGGTGGCGCCACGAGGACCTCCACCGGCTGGCACTGCGTGACCTCCTGGCCTCCCTGCCCCGGTTCACCGCCGAGCGCGACCGGATCGAGCAGGAGTGGCTCGCCGACCCGCCGCCCAGCGACGAGGCGTTCGCCATCGCTCGGGAGCTCGAGCAGCGCTGGTGCGACGACCTGCGGGCCGCCGACCTGCCCGACCGCCGGCCGCGTTGGGTGCAACGCCAATGGCGACGCTTCGACCAGGAGGCCCGGCGATGAGCAGCGGACATCCGGTAGTGGTGGTGGGCGCCGGACTGGCCGGCCTGGCCGCCGCTCGCCGCCTCGTGGCGCTCGGCCGCGAGGTGGTGGTGCTGGAGGCCCGGGACCGGGTGGGCGGCCGCACCGAGGGCGGCACCACCGTCGACGGCACTCCCGTCGAACTCGGGGGCCAGTGGATCGGCCCGACCCAGAACCGGATGTACGAGCTGGTGGCCGAGCTGGGCCTGGAGACGTTCCCCACCTGGAACCACGGCGAGCTGGTGGTACAGCTCGGCGGTCGATCCTCCCGCATGGCCTCCCACCGTGGAGCGGTGCCCAAGCTCAACCCGTTCGCCCTCGCCGACCTGGCCCAGGGTCTGGCCCGCTTCACCAAGTTGGCGTCGACGATCCCGCTCGACGAGCCGTGGACGTCACCCCGTGCCCGCCACCTCGACGGCCAGACCTTCGAGACCTGGATCCATCGCAACCTGCGCACGTCCGTTGGCCGGGCCTACTTCCGGGTGGCCTGCGAGGCCGTCTTCTCCGCGGAGTCCACCGACCTGTCGGCCCTCCACGCCCTCTTCTACGCCCACTCGGGGAGCGATCTCGAGACCCTCCTGTCGGTGGATCGGGGCGCCCAGCAGGATCGCATCGTCGGCGGTTCCATCCGCATCAGCGAGGCCATGGCGGCATCGCTCGGCGACCGGGTGCGCCTGGGGTCACCGGTGCGACGCCTCGAACAGGACGACCACGGCGTGCGGGCGGTGCTGGCGTCGGGCGAGGCAGTGGAGGGCTCCCAGTCGATCGTCACCCTCCCACCCACGCTCGCCGGGCGCATCGACTACGCGCCGGCCCTGCCCTCTTGGCGCGACCAGCTCACCCAGCGCCTCCCGGCCGGCTCGGTGATCAAGCTCTACGCCATCTACCCGGAGCCGTTCTGGCGAGCCGATGGCCTCAACGGGCAGGCCGCCTCCGACACCGGTCCGGTCAAGGTGACCTTCGACAACTCCCCGCCCTCGGGTACCCCCGGCGTGCTCATGGGGTTCATGGAGGCGGGCGACGGCCGGACATGGGCCCGCCGCTCCCCCGACGAGCGCCGGGACGCCGCGGTGGCCAGTTTCGTTCGGTACTTCGGCCCCCGCGCCGCCCACCCGGTGGAGTACCTCGAACGGGACTGGATGGCCGAGGAGTTCAGCCGGGGCTGCTACGGCGCCCACTTCACGCCGGGGGTGTGGACGGCCTACGGCGAGGCCCTGCGGACACCAGTCGGGCGCATCCACTGGGCCGGTGCCGAGTGCTCGCCGGTGTGGAACGGGTACATGGAGGGCGCCGTGCGCTCGGGGGAGCTCACCGCCGCTGCCGTGGCCGCCACCCGCTGAGGGGAGCCATCACCGTCATCTGCGACCCGGTCGCCCGCGCCTGCGGGCGACCGGACTGCAGACGAACCGAGCACGCTGGCGGCTCCGTGTGGATCAGACTGACCTGCTCTTGGTCCAGGCAAGGATGACCGTTCCCACGCCCACCAGCGAGGTTCCGAACCATCCAAGCCCGCCGGGCACCCAACCGGTCCGGGCAAGCACACCGCCAAGCTGGGATCCCCCGGCGGGACGGACCAGCCCGTCGACGCCAGTCGAGCCCGTCGCGCCCGTCGAGCCGGTGGCACCAGTCGGGCCGGTGGGCCCGGTCGGACCCGTCACACCAGTGGGACCGGTGGGGCCAGTCGAGCCGGTGGGACCCGTCACACCAGTGGGACCGGTGGGGCCCGTCTCACCCGGCGGACCAGTGAGACCAGTCGAACCGGTCGGACCCGTCGAACCCGTCGGACCCGTCGGACCCGTCGGACCCGTCACACCCGTCACACCGGTCGGGCCGGTGGGTCCGGTCGGGCCGGTCGGTCCCGTCAGACCAGTCGGGCCCGTCGGGCCC
>CAZIVZ010000238.1:0-5597 GCA_964542495.1 uncultured Aquihabitans sp. | reverse complement strand
AGGGCCAGTTGTAGTAGGCGGTGTAGTAGTGCCCCTTCACGGCCCACATGTCGCGGTGGCGGTACCCCGGATCCACCCCGGGACCGTAGGTGGAGGCCTGGGCGTCGAGCATCAGCTCCCGCAGGCGATCGACCGACAGCACGCCGTGCTCGCGCTCGGACGACAGGGCCCGCTCGAACAGGAAGCGCGAGTGGATGTCGACCACCACCTGGCACGCGCCGGCGAGGTCGCCGTCGAGCAGGGCCAGCCGGCCCGGTGCATCGTCGCCCACTGCCGCCAGGCCGGCCTGCACCATGATCGTCTCGCAGAAGATCGAGGCGGTCTCGGCGAGGGCCATGGGGGTGTTGCGCTGCATCGGCGTGCGGTCGCCGAGGTTGACGTTGTGGTAGGCGTGGCCGAGCTCGTGGGCCAGGGTCTGCACCGAATCGAAGCTGCCGTCGAAGTTGCACAGCACCCGGCTCACGCCGCCCTGCACGCTCATGCAGAAGGCACCGCCCACCTTGCCGGCCCGGGGACCGGCGTCGATCCAGGCTTCGTCCACCGCGGTGTCCACCAGGTGGGCCAACCGGGGCGAGTAGGTGGCGAACGCGTCTCGAACCGACGCGGTGGCCTCGGGCCAGGCGAAGCGCTTGGGGGTGCCGACGGGGGCGATCAGGTCCCACCAGGGGAGGCCGTCTTCGTGGCCGAGCAGGGTGGCCTTGGCCCGCAGGTACCGGTGCCACTGCGGCAGCGATGCCACCACCGCCTCCTGCATGGCCGCGAGGATCTCGGTGGAGACGCCGTTGTGCTCGAGGGCGGGGTCGAGCGAGTCGGTCCAGCCACGTCGACGGTTCAGGGTGTTGGCCTCCCCCTTGAACGCGTTGAGGGCGGTGGCCAGCGGAACCGCCACGGTGTCCCAGGCTTCCAGCTCGCCCTCGTAGGCAGCCCGGCGCCGGGCGGGGTCGGGGTGGGTGGCGAGCCCCCGCACCACGCTCATGGGCAGCACCTCGGGCTCGGCGCCGGGTACCGCGACGGTTGCGGTGAGCCGGGCGGTGAGGTCGGCGTGGAGCTTGGCCCACGCCCGGCCACCCGTGAGGGCGAGCTCTGAGGCCAGGTCCTCCTCGGCCTCGGTCATCTGGTGCTGCGCGGCGGTGGCACCGCGCTCGAGGGCGTAGGCGTGGTCGGCCGCCACGGTGCTACGGCCGGTGAGCTCGGCCAGGTCGAGTCGAGCCAGCCAGGCGTCGAAGCGGTTGTCGAGCGTGGCGAACGGCGCGCTGTCGGCCTGGTAGCGGCTCTGGGCGCCCGAGGCCTCGTCGTCTCGCGCGTCGGTGGTGGTGTGCGCGTACAGGTAGGAGCCCACCAGGCGCATCTGGGCGAGCAGGCGGTTGAAGGCGGGGACCACCTCGTCGACCGCGGCCACCTCGGCATCGGTGACCGGCAACGGTGGACCGCCCCGGATGCCCAGGTCGTCGAACCGGGCCTGGAGCCGGCCGATCTCGGCGTGCACGCCCTCGTGGGCGGCCGCGAAGTCACGGGAGCCGATCGACGGGAAGAACGGGGTGACGTCCCAGCGGGGCAGGTCGTCGGTGGGCGGTTGCTCGATCGTGGTCACGGTCGGTCCTCCAGGTCGCCGAGGTCGTCGGGCACGTCGACGGCGTTGGCCCGCAGCGCCTCCATCGGCACCAGTTGCAGCACCGCTTCGTTCGTGGCGGCGAGCACCACCGGGGCGGCGACGCCGGCGTTGTAGGCGAGGGCCCAGTTGCGGGCCGTGACGCACCAGCGGTCGCCCGGCACCAGACCGGGGAAGCGGTACTCGGGCATCGGGGTGCTGAGGTCGTTGCCGATGCTGCGTTGGTGGGCCAGGAACTCGGCGCTCACCACCGCGCAGATGGTGTGGCTGCCCAGGTCCTCGTCGCCCGTCGAGCAGCAGCCGTCGCGGTAGAAGCCGGTGAGGGGGTCGGTACCGCAGGGCTCGAGCGGCCCGCCCAACACGTTCCGCTCCGCTCGACGTTCAGCCATCGGGCGAGTATCGCAGGCTCGGCGCCGGTTCCGACCGTGGCTGACCGATGCCCGAGGACCCGACAATCCCGACGAATCGCCTTGGCGCAGAATCTGCGCAGATTCTGCGCCAACGCCCCCGAAACGGGCGTACCGGACGAACCGGACCGGGCCGTCGGCGAACTTCACGCGCGGAACCGACCGGAACGTCGCTCCCGCACACCACATTCGACAACGGGGGGGGTGGGGTTGGGGCGGGGAAGTAGAACGGGTTCTAGAATCGCCTCCATGCACCTGCAGCCCACCGAGGAACAGGAGGCGCTGCGCGACGCCGTCGCCCGCTTCTTGGAGAAGGCATCGTCGCCCGAGGCGGTGCGCGAGGCCGAGCCGCTGGGCTGGGACCCCAGGGTCTGGGCCGGGCTCACCGAGATGGGCGTGCCCACCCTCGGCGTCCCCGAAGCGCAGGGCGGATCGGGGGCATCGCTGCGGGACCTGGCCGTGGTGGCCGAGGTCGCCGGCGCCCGCCTGGCCCCCGCCCCGGTGGTGGAGGCCATGGTGGCCGCCCGCCTGCTGGCCCGCCACGCGCACGACGACACCCCCGCCGCCGTGCTCCACGCCCTCGCGGCCGGCGGCGAGCCCGTGGTCCTCGGCCTGCACCCGGCGGTCGACGGCCGCGCCGCCCTGGTGCCCGGTGCGGCCGTGGCCGCCTCCGTCATCGCCCTCGACGGCGACGAGCTCGTGGTGGTCCAGCCCGCCGAGGCCCCCCGCTCCCCCACCAACCTCGGGTCGGCCCCGCTGGCCGACGTCGACCTCGGCGCCGGCACCCGCACGGTGCTCTCCACCGGCGATGCCGCCCGCGCCGCCCACGCCCGCGCCGTCGACGAGTGGCGCGCCCTCACCGCCCGCTGGCTGCTCGGCCTCGCCCGAGACGCGCAGGCCATCGGCATCCAGTACGCCAAGGACCGCCGCCAGTTCGGGGTGCCCGTCGGGTCCTTCCAGGCCGTCCAGCACCGCTTCGCCGACCTGGCCACCGACCTCGATGGCGCCGACCTCCTCTCGAACAAGGCGGTCTGGGCGCTCGACGTGGGCGACCCGGTCGCCGCCACGTTCCCCGCCATGGCGTTCTGGTTCGCCGGCGACGCCGCCCAGCGCACGGCGTCGTGGGCGCTGCACGTGCACGGCGGCTACGGGTTCATGGAGGAGTACGACATCCAGCTGCACTTCCGCCGGGCCAAGGCGGCCCGGCTGGTGCTGGGCGACCCCCGGCGCGAGCTCCAGCTGCTCGCCACCCGCCTCTGGGACGCGCCGACGACCGACACGACGCCGGACGCGCCGAGCGCGGTCGAGCGCGACGACCGTTGCGGGTTCGACTTCCGCCTCGGCCCCGAGGTGGAGCAGTTCCGTTCCGAGGTCCGTGCCTTCCTGGCCGACCACGTCACCGACGAGATCATCGAGCGGGCGCACCGAACCGGCACCATGCACGACAACGGCCTGCACCAGGCCATGGCCGACGCCGGGTGGATCTCCGCCGGGTGGCCGGCGGAGTTCGGCGGGCAGGGCCGCTCGCCGCTCGAGATGTGCGCGCTGACCGAGGAGATGTACCTGTCGGGAGCCCCGGTCGACGGGCTGGGCGTGGCGTCGCTGGTGGCCCACACGCTCCTGCTCGCCGGCACCGACTGGCAGAAGCGCACGATCATCCCCGAGATCCTCTCGGGCCAGGCCCTGTGCTCGCTCGGCTACAGCGAGCCCGATGCCGGCTCCGACGTGGCCGCCTGTGCCACCCGCGCCGTGCGAGACGGGGACCAGTGGACGATCAACGGCCAGAAGATGTTCACCACGCTCGCCCACGAGGCGCGCTACGTGTTCCTGCTCACCCGGACCAACACCGAGGTGGCCAAGCACAAGGGGCTCACGATGTTCGTGGTGCCCCTGGAGACGCCCGGCATCTCGATCACGCCGGTGCACACCATGGGCGGCGAGCGGACCAACATCACCTACTACGACGACGTCACCGTCGACGATCGCTACCGCGTGGGCGAGGTCGACGGCGGCTGGGCCGTGATGATGACCGCCCTCGTGTTCGAGCGGAACTCCTCCTGGTACGGCGAGATCGTGCGCCTGCTCGAGCACGGCCTCGGCTGGGCCCGCACCGCCCCGTCGCCCGCCGGCGGCACCATGGCCGACGACCCGCTGGTGCGCGAGCGCCTGGCCCGCGTCGCCATCGGCAACGAGGTGTCCAACCTGCTCGGCTGGCGCGCCGCGTGGATGGCCGCGGAGGGCACCCTGCCCGGCGTCGAGGGCACCATGGCCAAGCTCTTCACCACCGAGCACTACCAGTTCGCGGCCAACGAACTGGTCGACGCGCTCGGGGTCGAGGGCCTGCGCCGCCACGGCGATCCGTCCGCCGCGGCTGCCGACGGGTGGATCGAGGCCATCTACCGGCACTGCCAGGTGACCACCATCTACGGCGGCACGTCCGAGGTCCTCCGCGGCGTCATCGCCGAGCGCGGCCTCCAGCTCCCCCGCAACCGCTGACGGCTCGCCGTTGGTAGACACGTGGGCATGGCGACGCACCAGGTCTTCAACCAGTCGGTCCCGCTCGAGGGCCACGACGCCGCCGCCCTCGACCTCGCGCTGCTCGAAGGCGTCCGCCGCGAGGGAGGCGCCGAGCACCTCGACGACATCGCCCGGGTAGGGGTGCGCGCCGGCGACCCCACCAACATCCGCCACGGCGAGCTGGCCAACGCCCATCCACCCGAGCTGCGCACCCACGACCGCTTCGGCCACCGCATCGACGAGGTGGAGTACCACCCCGCCTACCACGAGCTCATGCGGGTGGCGGTGGCCGAAGGCCTGGCCGGTGCGCCCTGGGTGGAGACGCGCCCCGGGGCGCACGTGGGCCGGGCCGCCAAGTTCGCCATCTGGACCCAGGTGGAGGCCGGCCACGGCTGCCCGATCTCGATGACCTACTCGATCGTGCCCGCCCTGCGGGCCGAGCCGGGGGTGGCCGACGTCTGGGACCCCCTGCTCACCTCCACCACCTACGACCCGAGCCCCGGCCCGGCGCCGGCGCCCGGCACCAAGGTGGGCGCCATCGCCGGCATGGCCATGACCGAGAAGCAGGGCGGCTCCGACGTGCGAGCCAACACCACCACCGCCGTGCCCACGGGCGCCGGCGGGCGCGGTGAGGAGCACGCGCTCACCGGCCACAAGTTCTTCTGCTCGGCCCCCATGAGCGACCTGTTCCTCATGCTGGCCAACACCGACGCCGGCCTGTCGTGCTTCGCCGTGCCCCGCTGGCTGCCCGACGGAACCCGCAACGCCATCGAGGTGCAGCGGCTGAAGGACAAGCTCGGCAACCGGTCCAACGCCTCGAGCGAGATCGAGCTCGACGGCGCGCTCGGCACGCTCGTGGGCGACGAGGGCCGCGGCGTCGCCACCATCCTCACGATGGTCAACCACACCCGGCTCGACTGCGTGATCGGCGTGGTGGGCCAGCTGCGCGCCGGGCTCTCGCAGGCGGTCCACCACGCCCGCCACCGCGCCGCGTTCGGCCGGCTGCTCGTCGACCAGCCGCTCATGCGCAACGTGCTGGCCGACCTGGCCGTGGAGTCCGAGGC
>CAZIVZ010000237.1:0-5660 GCA_964542495.1 uncultured Aquihabitans sp. | reverse complement strand
TTCTCCTACGATCTGACGACCAGTCAGAAACTCACGCGGAGGCGCGAACACCCATGGGCATGCTCGACGGCAAGGTCGCGATCGTCACCGGAGCAGGGCACGGCATCGGCCGTGGCCACGCCCTGGAGCTGGCCAAGCACGGGGCCAAGGTGGTGGTCAACGACCTCGGCGTGTCGGTGAAGGGCGAGGGGCGCGGCAAGGACGCGGACCTCACCGTCGACATCATCACCGGGCGCGGCGGCGAGGCCGTGGCCAACTACGAGAACGTGGCCGACTACGAGGGCGCCGGGCGGATGATCGCCCAGGCCGTGGACACCTTCGGCAAGCTCGACGTGCTGGTGAACAACGCCGGGATCGTGCGAGACAGCGCCATCTGGAACATGAGCGAGGCCGACTTCGACGCCGTGCTCAACGTCCACGTGAAGGGCACCTGGGCGCCGTGCCACTGGGCCGCCCGCCACTGGCGAGACCGCAACAAGGCCGGCGAGGCGTTCACCGGCCGGGTGATCAACACCACGTCGGGAGCCGGCCTGGTGGGCAACTTCGGCCAGACCAACTACGCCACGGCCAAGGCCGGCATCGCCGGCATGACCCAGACCCTGAGCCTGGAGCTCTACAAGCTCGGCGTCACCGTCAACTGCGTCGGCCCGGCCGCCGCCACCCGCATCACCGGCACCATGCCCGGCGCCCCGGAGGTCATCGAGGCCGACGACGTGCCCGACGGCGAGTGGAACCGCATGGACCCGTCGGTGTCGTCGCCCCTGGTGGCCTGGCTGGCCTCCGACGAGTCCCAGCACGTGACCGGCCAGGTCATCCGGGCCGTGGCCGAGAACATCATCTTGATGAAGGGCTGGGCCGACGGGCCCACCATCAACAACAAGGCCAAGCGATGGGACGCCGAGAAGCTCGGCCAGCAGCTCGCCACCGACGTCTTCTTCACCAAGGCTCCCGGGCTGCGGTACTGACCGAACGTCGGTGGGCCGGACCTGCCCCTGTGGCAGGATTCGAGCGGTTCATCTCGGCGACAGCTCGTCGCCAACAAGGGGGTACGGAATGCGCACATCGACCCGACGCCGCCTGCGCGCGGCCCTCGCCTTCGCTGCTGTGGCCACCGTGGCCGTGGGCTGCGGATCGAGCGACAGCGACGGGGCCAAGGACTCGGGCACGAGCGGGGGCAGCGAGCAGGAGGCCACCGCTGCGATCCGGGTACCGCAGGACTTCCGGACCATCCAGGAGGCGGTCGACGGCGCCAAGTCGGGCGACCTCATCCTCATCGACGAGGGCACCTACAAGGAGGCGGTCGACGTCACCACCCCCGACCTCACCCTGCGCGGGGTGGACCGCAACAAGGTGATCCTCGACGGCGGGTTCGAGCTGGAGAACGGCGTGCGCATCCTCGACACCGACGGCGTGGTGGTCGAGAACATGACCGCCCGCAACTACCTCTCGAACGGCTTCTACTGGACCGGCTCGGACCGCTACCGCGGTTCGTACCTCACCGCGTACCGCAACGGCGACTACGGCATCTACGCCTTCGACGCCTACCACGGCCAGTTCGACCACAGCCTCGGTTCGGGCAGCCCCGACGCCGGCTTCTACATCGGCGAGTGCTACAAGTGCGACGCGGTGATCGACAACGTCGTCTCCGAGCACAACGGCCTCGGCTACTCGGGCACCAACTCGGGCGGCGACCTCTACATCATCAACTCCACGTTCCGCTACAACCGGGCCGGCGTGGTGCCCAACTCGGGCTCCTACGAGCTGTGCTACCCGGGACGGCGCAACACCATCGTGGGCAACACGGTGTACGACAACAACAACGACGACGCCCCCGCCATCGACGTCGCCCTGCTCGCCCAGGGCAACGGCATCCTGGTGGCGGGCAGCGTGGAGAACGTGGTCGAGCGCAACCTGGTGTTCGACCACGATCGCACCGGCATCGCCGCCGTGCCCTTCCCGGAGGAGGACGCCAACGACCGGGCGCCCGACAAGTCCGAGTGGGACACCCCCTGCGAGGAGACGCGCGACGCGGAGATCCCCGCCGAGGACGCCGACCCCGGGCTGGTGCTGTGGCACCCGTTCGGCAACTCGTTCCGCGGCAACGTGGTGGAGGGCTCGGGCGTGGCCGACCTGGCCAGCGCCACCCTCGAGGGCGACGGGATCACCGTCGAAGGCCTCGACAACTGCTTCAGCGACAACACCTTCACCTCCTCGGCCCCCGAGGACATCGAGGTCCTGTCGCCCTGCGACGGTGAGGGCAGCGGCGGCGACTGGTCCAAGGGCGCCCTCGACCTCGTGCCGCTGATCGCCGAGCAGGCCCCCAAGCCGCCCAAGGACACCTACACGAAGACGCCGGTGCCCGAGGCCCAGGAGAACATGCCGAACGCCCGCACGGCGCCGGCGAAGAAGTTCACCGGCCCCGACAAGCCCGACGTCGACGCCATCGAGGTCCCGAAGAAGCCCACCGAGTAGTGAGCACCCGCCGCCGCACCGTCGTCGCCCTGCTCGGCATCGCCGCCCTCGTGGCGGTTGGCCTGGTGGTGGCGGCGGGGGTGCGCGGCGGAGACGCATCCGGGCCCCGGGCCGACGCCGCACCGACCCGCCACACCGGCCCACAGGGTCGGGTGGGCCAGTTCGTGGTGACCTGCCGCTATACGCACTCGGCGCCCGACGACCCGATCGTGCACCCCGACCTGCCCGGCGAGTCCCACCGCCACGACTTCTACGGCTCGCCGCTGACGAAGGCGTCGTCGACGATCGACGAGCTCCAGGCGGGCGACACCACCTGCAACAAGAAGGTCGACACCGCCGCCTACTGGCAGCCCACGCTCTACGACTACCACGACCCGGTGGTGCCGGTGGAGGCCAACGTGTACTACCGGGCGGCTCCCGGCGTGGATCCCACCGAGGTGCAGACCATGCCCGAGGGACTGGCCCTCATCGCCGGCGACTTCACGGCCACCACGCCGCAGAAGGGCGAGGCCACCGGGTGGACCTGCGGCTCGTCCACCACCTTGAGCGACGACCCGCCCGACTGCGCCTCCAGCGCCCCGCTGCACCTGGTG
Source organism: uncultured Aquihabitans sp. (assembly GCA_964542495.1). Lineage (GTDB taxonomy): Bacteria > Actinomycetota > Acidimicrobiia > Acidimicrobiales > Iamiaceae > Aquihabitans. The sequence goes on along the minus strand of CAZIVZ010000237.1, from coordinate 2,595 downwards.
CTCACCTTCCAGGACTGCTGGGACGGCGAGAACATCGACAGCCTGGACCACCGCTCGCACGCGGCCTACTCCGACGGCGGCGTGTGCCCCGACGGCTACGGGACCCACATCCCCCAGGTCACGATGTCGATCAAGTACCCCATCTGGGGCACAGGCCACCAGCTCATGTTGGCGTCGGGCAACATCTACTCCGCCCATGGCGACTTCTGGAACGCGTGGGACCCGGCCGGCCTCGAGCGCGAGATCGAGGCGTGCATCCGGCGCGACGTGGTCTGCGACCTGGCCTCGAACCGCGAGGAGGAGGCCCTCTTCTCCGGTCCGTAGAGGGACCGGCGGTTCATCGCGGTCGCTCGGCGGGTCTACGAGGGGGCGCCGTTCGAGTGGGGCCAGATCTCCTTCGACATCACCGGGATCGAGTTCGGCATCCCCGAGGACGATGACCACGAGTGGATCACCCTTCCTCGTCCCGTCGTCTTCGGGCCTGCAGGTCATCCCGCCCAAGTCCTGGACCTGACAGACGCCGTCCGAGCGACCCATCGAGCGGCGCCCGGCAGGGCGGACTCGGCGTCTGCGTGCAAGTTCCTCGGGCGCAGCCTTCAGTTGTTGTTCGTCGGGCTCACACTCGGAGATCGCCTCGACGCTGAACCCGGCTCCGAGAACAGCGGCGACGTACTGCTCGATGGTCTGGTGGAACCAGATCACCTCGCGACCGAACCAGCTGCGGCGCTCGGGCTTAGGTGGCAGAGGCTTGTGCAGAAAAGTGCGCCAGAGGCGCGTTTCTACACACACCTTCAGCCCAGGCGGTGGATCACCCGGGCGATGGTTCCGTGATGCGGCACCGGCCGGCTCGAAGCCCTGGCCGGGCTACTCCACCACGCGGACGGCGCCGACCATGCCCTTGGTGGTGGTGCCGTGGAGGGTGCAGTAGTAGGGGTAGTCGCCGGCCTCGTCGAAGGTGATCGTGGCGTCGGTGCCGGGCTCGAAGGCGTCGGTCTCCAGCGGCTCGAAGGCGCCCTCCACCGCGGGGAACACGTTGTGGCTGTTGCGGCCGTCGTTGCGGAACGTGACCGTGGTGCCGGCCTTCACGATGATGTACGGCGGCTTGAACAGGTTGTCGACGGCGTCGACCTCGGGCTTCGCCTCGGCGCTGCGATCGTCGAACTTCGCCTTGGAGAGGTCGACCTCTTCGGCGGGGGAGGTGGTGGTCGCACCCGACCCGGCGTCCTGGTCGCTGTCGTCGCCGCAGGCGCCCAGGAGCACCGCAACCATCACCACGACCAGCACCGTTCCTCGGATTCGCATGGCGGCGACGTTACCGGGCGGCGCCCGGTACCAAGGGGGTCCACGGCTACCCTTCGAGCGAGGCCGCGGTCGGCCTGGAAGGCAGGAACCCGTGGTCACCGACTCCGACGGCACCGGCCCGCTCCCGGACCCCTCGGTGCCGCCCGAGGAGCGCGCGTTCTACGAGGAGGAGTTCGCCGGCGCCACCATCGTGGTGTCGCTGGCCCCGCCCGACCGCCCCACGGTGGAGGCTGTGGCCCGAGCCGCGGCGTCGCTCGCCGCCGGTGGCGCCCGCCTCGTGGTGGTGGTGGGCAGCGGTTCGGTGGAGACCTCCGGGCGCGGGCCGGTGGCCGCCGCCCTCGGCCAGGCCCTGGGCGCCGAGCCGTGGGTCCTGCACGACCCCGAGGGCGAGCCCGACCGCGCCTGGCTGGCCGACCTCTGGCTGGCCATCACCGACCACAGCGCCGTGGTGGTGGAGGTGGAGCCCGGCACCGAGGCCCACGTCGGCGCCCACCTCGGCGCGTCGCTGCGCGCGCTCAAGCTGGTGGTCACCGATCCCGGTGGCGGGTGGGGCCTCCCCCCGCGCAGCTTCGCCGACATGGCCACCCACGCCGAGGCCATGGCCGCCCAGCTCGGCGATCGCCGAGGCGGCGCCGTGACCGAGGCGATCGCCGTGGCCCTGGGCGGCGGGGTCACCAACGTCAACCTCTGCCGGCCCGGCGACCTCGACCGCGAGCTGTTCACCTTCGACGGCGCCGGGACGCTGTTCACCAGCGGCGGCTACGTGGAGTTGGGTCGCCTGCGAGTCGACGACCTGCCCGCGGTGGAGCGCCTGGTGGATCAGGGCACCGCGGACGGCGTGCTGCGCCCGCGCTCGCGCCAGGAGGTGGCCCGGCTGGCCGTGACCGGGCTCGGGGCCCGCGTGGTGGGCAGCGGGCACCTGGCCGGCATCGTCAGCCTCGAGACCGAGGCCTACGCCGACCACGAGGTGGGGGAGGTGGCGTGCCTCTACACCGTCAGCCGCTTCTCCGGTGCCGGCGCCGGCGGGCTGCTCGTCGACGGGCTCGTGGAGCAGGCCGGGGCCCTCGGGCTCCGCGGGGTGTTCGCGGTGACGGTGGCGGCGGCGGCGGCGGACCTGTTCGCCCGCAAGGGCTTCGAGGAGGTCGGCCACGACCGGGTGCCGGCGTCCAAGTGGCAGGCCTACGACGCCGAGCGGCTGGCCCGGGCCCGGGTGTTCTGGCGGGCCACCTGACCCTTCCGAGCGGTTTCTGACGGATCGTCAGACCCGGGTACGCTCGCCCGATGGACCTGCGG
>CAZIVZ010000236.1:0-5695 GCA_964542495.1 uncultured Aquihabitans sp. | reverse complement strand
CCGTCGGACCCAGGGCACGAGCGAGCCGTAGTCCATGCGGGCGGTGAGGTGCATGGCCATCGGCACCCGGCCCCGCACGCCGCGCACCAGCCGGACGACGTCGAGGCGCCCGTCGCCGCGCACCGGCATGCAGTCGACCACCTCGACCGCGCCCTCGTCGGTCTCGAACCGCGTCTCGAGCACGAGCGTGCCGGGTCGGTACCGGCGGGTGCCCCGGCGCACGCCCCCGGCCGGGGCCACGCGCCACCGCCCGTTGTCGGGCGTACCGAGCAGGGCGGCGAAGCAGGCGGGGGAGTCGAAGCGCGGGAACGTGAGCCAGTCGATCGAGCCGTCTCGGCCGACGAGGGCGGCCGACTGGGTGTCGGACAGGAACGCGTAGTCCTCGATCCGGTTCGCCACGATCCCTTCCTACCGCCCCGCGGTCCCGATCGCTGCTCGGGCCGCGGGAGGCGGGCCGGAGGCTCCGGGACGGGGCGGTACGCTCGGCCGCCCGGCCGACCCCGCGGCCACCCGGAGAAAGCGCGAGCCATGCGAGCAACCCACGCCCCCACCCAGACCACCCGGCGCCTCGTGCTGGTCGCGGCGATGGTGGCCCTGCTGCTCCCGCTCGGGTCGGCACGGGCGTCGGCGCAGCCCACCGAGGGCCGGCCCAAGATCATCGGCGGCACGCAGGCCGGGCCGGGGGCGTGGCCGGCGCAGGTGGGGCTGTTGCGCACGGATGAGCCCGACAACTACCAGGCGCAGTTCTGCGGGGGCACCCTGGTGGACCGCGAGTGGGTGCTCACCGCAGCCCACTGCATGTTCGACGAGGACACCCGCGTCTCGCCGGGCTCGATCCAGGTGCTGATCGGCACGCAGAGCCTGGCGTCGGGCGGCACCCGGGTGCCCGTGGCCGAGATCCGCATCATCCCGGGCTGGAACGCCGACAGCTTCGACCGCGACGTGGCGATGCTCCGCCTCGCCTCGCCGTCGGCCAACCCGATCCAGGCGATCACCGGCCAGGGCGCCCAGGTGCCCGCCGGGGCCGACGTGGTGGCCACCGGCTGGGGCACCATGACCGACGGGGCCAACGACTTCCCCACGGAGCTCCAGCAGGTCACCATGAAGCAGCAGTCCGACGCCACCTGTGCGGCGGCCTACGGCTCGGCGTTCCACAGCAACACCATGAGCTGCGCCGGGACCACCGGCAAGGACACCTGCCAGGGCGACAGCGGCGGCCCGCTGGTGACGAAGCGCAACGGGACCTGGGTGCAGGTGGGCATCACCAGCTGGGGCGAGGGCTGCGCCGAGCCCGGCTTCCCGGGCATCTCCACCCGACTGCCCAACTTCGCCAGCTGGGTCCGACAGCAGATCCGGCTGTACCCCTTCGCCGATGCCGTGGCGCTCGTGAACGCCGCGCACAAGGACCTGTTCAACCGCAAGCCCACCAACGCCGAGCTGGTGAACGGCGTGGTGGCGATCGACAAGGGCGCCTCGGGCCCGACCTACCTCACCGGGCTCATCGCCGGCGCCGCCTACCAGGCGCGGATGGGCGGCCTCACCCGGTCGTACCGCGCCTACTTCCTGCGCGACCCCGACCAGAGCGGGCTCGACTTCTGGTTCACGAAGGTCAACGCCGGCTGGTCCACCGCCCGGGTGTCGGACTTCTTCGCCCAGTCGAGCGAGTTCACCAACCGCTACGGCGCCCTGAACAACGACGAGTTCGTCAACCTCATCTACGACAACGTGCTCGGTCGGGCGGGCGACCAGGGCGGCATCGACTACTGGACCGATCAGCTCGACCGGGGCGTGAAGACCCGCGGCCAGGTGATGGTCGGCTACTCCGAGTCGAACGAGTACAAGGCCGCCACCCGCGCCCGCGTGAACACGATCATCACCACCTACGCCATGCTGCGTCGTCCGCCCGCCGAGGGCGAGCTCACCGCCGGCGAGACCCAGGGGATCGACGCGCAGGTGCAGGCGATCTTCACCTCCGCGGCGTACGACGCCCGCTACTGACCCGTCCCGGTGTGGCCAGCACGGCCGCTCGTCGATCCGTACACTCGGCGCGGGCGGCCGAGCGGCCGCCGGAGAGGCGGTCGGTGATGATCGTGCAGCAGCGAGCTCCTCGGGCCATCCGTCGGCGCCTGATCGCGGTGGCGGCGGTGGTGGCGGTCGCCGCTGGCGCCCAGGCTTGGTCGGCCCCGCCGGCGTCAGCGGCCGATGCCCAGGCGGACCTCTCGGTGTCGGTGACCCACTCGCCGTCGGCTCCCTTCAGCGGGAGCCCGCTCACGTTCACGGTCACCGCCACCAACGCCGGTCCCGGACCCGCGGTCGACGTGGTGGCCGGCCTCTCGCTCACCTACCCGTTCCGGTACGCGCCCGTTCCCCTCCCGACCGGGGCGGCGTGCAACCTCGCCCAGGAGTTCGGTGCCGTGCTGTGCTCTGTGGGCACGATCGCCGCCGGCAGCTCCACCAGCGTGCAGGTCGTGGTGATGCCGCTGGCTGCGGGCGTGTTCCAGGTGCCCGTCGCGGTTGCATCGGAGACCGCCGATCCCGACACGTCCGACCGAGCCGCCACCGACACGGTCATCGTGCAACAGGGCCCGACCCAGATCGACCGGGCGGTCGGCGGCATCTACGACCTCGTCCTGGGCCGGAAGCCCACGGCACGTGAGACCAGCTACTGGTCCTCCGTCTGGATCTCCTCGCAGTGGGACCGGAGGTACCGGGTACCTCTGGCGATCATCGCGGGCAGCGAGTCCCGGCGTCGCCGCGTGGTCGAGGCGTACCCCCGCCTGCTCGGCCGGCGCGCGTCGTCGCAGGACGTGGCGGCGTGGTCGGCCCGGATGGCCCGAGGCCTCACGGTGGAGCACTTCGAGGCTGCGCTGGTGGGCTCGGGCGAGTTCGCCCGGCGCCATCCGGGGCGGGCCGCCACGATCCAGGCCGCGTTCGTCGCCATCCTCGCCCGACGGGCGAGCGCCGCCGAGCTGGCCGACTGGTCCGCCCGGGTGGGCGGCGGCACCACCATCGGCCAGCTGGCCGCATCGCTGGCCGACAGCACGGAGGGCCGCAACCGCGTGATGGAGCACCGCTTCGAGCAGTCGGTGGGTCACTCGCCGTCGAACTTCGACCGCTTCTTCTGGTTCAGCGCCCTGCACGAGGGGTCCACGGCCGACGCCCAGTGGGCCAAGCTCCTCGTGTCCGACGCCTACCTCAACCAGTTCCCGCCGGTCATGGGCGGGCCGTACCCCGTGTACGACTGACGGCGGGGTCAGGGGCCGTCGGCCACCAGCTCGTCGAACGCCGCGAACAGCGCCGGTCGCTCGTGCTCGGCGCGCAGGCGCAGGGCGAGGCGACGGCTCGTCACCAGCAGGTCGCGCGCCGCCCGTCCGGGCCAGGGGCGGGGCAGCAGCTCGGGTGGGAGGAGGGGATCGCGCAGGAAGACCTCCTGAAACGCGATCACCATGCGAAGGGCCCCGGGGAGGAAGTCCGTGTCGGAGATCCGGTCGTGGCGCTGTCGGAGTCGCTCGAGGATCGGCACCACGTGCTGGTGCTCGGCCACGAACCGCTGGTAGCTGGCGGCGAGCTCGTCGACCGGCCAGAGGGTGCGGGCGAGGTCGCGCGCTGCTCTGGTCCCGCCCACCTCGAGGTCGACGGTGCTGGCCAGGCTGAGCCGGTCGACGACGTCGAGGTGGTCGGCGATGGCCCGCACCTCGGCCTCCCATGGCCGGGGAGAGACGTACAGGCCGTTGTTGATCACGGCGCCACCGGCGTCGAGCAGGCGGTCGCGGAGCCGGTCTCGTGCCGCACGTCGATCCTCTGGGATGGCGAAGGCGGCCAGGTGCCACGTGCCGTCCCAGCCCTGGCCCTTGCGGTCCTGGAGGTAGGCGAGCTCGTGGCGGCGCAGCGACCCGAGGCGCAAGACGTCGCCCGCCGGGGTGGTGCGGAAGGTGGCGGAGCGCCCCGCCCCTTCGCGCTCGACCAGGCCTTCGGCCAGGAGGCGGCGCAGGCAGGAGCGGACCTGTTCGTCGGTGAGGTCGCAGGCGGCCGCCACGTCGTAGAGCTCGCCGGCCCGGATGGTGCCGTCGGGACGGGCCATGCCGAACACCAGGACTCTGGTCGGAACCTCAACGGCCGTTGCTCGCACGACCGTCATCGTTGACGACCGGCCTTCGCCGGTCAAGGCGGAGGCCGGTTTCAGGCAGTGGTCGGGTTCTGCTTGCACACGGTGCCCCTGCGGGTCACCTCGTGCAAGGAGAACCAGGGCGGCCCGACGGCGGTCGGGTTCTGCGTGCACACGGTGCCCCTGCGGGTCACCTCGTGCACGGAGAACCAGGGGCGGGTCGCTCAGCCAGTTTCAGGAGGCGGCGCCGAGGGCGGCGAGGGCGACCATGGCACCGCGCAGGTCGCCGACGAGGCCACCGACCATCTTGTTCATGACGTAGGCCACCGACACCTGGGCGTCGACGTCGATCACGCAGATCGAACCGCCCCAGCCGCCCCAGAAGCAGGCGCGGGGGTTGGGACTCAGCGGGATCAGGTCGCTCATCAGCCCGAACCCGGTGCCCAGGCGCATGGGAACGCCCAGGACCAGGTCGATGCCGTCGGCCTGCTCGGTGAAGATCCGGTCGACGCCTTCGGCAGACAGCAGCCGGATCCCGTCGACGGAGCCCCCGTTGGCCAGGGCGGCGTGCACCCGCGCCACCGATCGGGCGTTGCCGGTGCCGCCGGCGGCGGGGATCTCCGCAGCGCGCCACGCACGCGTGTTGCACTCGTCGCCCGAGATGGGGCAGCTCATCAGGGCGCGGACCGCGATCGAATCGGGGTCCAAGCCTTCGCCCTCACCCAGCCCCTGGCCCGGGGTGATCATGGTGGCGACCCGATGCTCCTCGGACTCGGGCAGGCCGATGTGGAAGTCGGCGCCGAGCGGCTCGGCCACCTCCTCACGGAAGTAGGTGCCGAGGGTGCGTCCGGTGACCCGCCGGACGATCTCGCCCTCGAGGAAGCCCTGGCTGAGGGCGTGGTACCCCGACGCGGTGCCCGGCTCCCACCACGTGGGCTGAGCCGCCAGGTTGGCGCAGGTGGCGTCCCAGTCGTAGAGGGTGTCGCCGGTTATGGCCGGGCTCCAGCCGGGCAGGCCGGCGGTGTGGCCGAGCACGTGGCGGACCAGCACGCCCTCCTTGTGGTTCGCGGCGAACTCGGGCCAGTAGGCGGCCACGGGGGCGTCGAGGTCGATGAGCCCCCGGTCGGCCAGCATCAACATGACGGTGGCGGCCATGGTCTTGGTGGTCGACCACACGTTGCAGATCGTGTCGGCCTCCCATGGCCGGTCGTCGGCGGCGAGGCCGGCCCAGAGGTCCACCACCGTCTCGCCGTGGTGGGTGACCGACACCGACGCGCCCTGCTCCAGCCCCTCTTCGAAGTTGGTGGCGAAGGCGTGTCGCACGGCGTCGAAGTCGGGCTTGCAGGTTCCGTGGATCTCCGTCATCGGTGGGGTGCTCCTCGCTCGACCGTCTGGTGGAGCGGGACCCTACCGGGATCGGGAGGTCCGCAGCGACGCGTTGCTCGACCGCTCAGGCGAGGTGCAGGCCGCACTCGGTCTTGCCCGAGTTGCGCCAGCGCCCGGCGCGGGGATCTTCGCCTGGGGACACCGGCGTCGTGCAGGGCATGCAGCCGATCGACGGGTAGCCCTGGCGGGTGAGGGGGTTCACGA
>CAZIVZ010000235.1:0-5697 GCA_964542495.1 uncultured Aquihabitans sp. | reverse complement strand
TACCTCGACCAGGTGCACATCGGCGTGAACCTCGACCCGGCCGCCGTCACCGACCCCGAGCGCTTCCTGCGCTGCTACCGCGAGGGGTGGGACGAGGTCCTCGCCGCCGGCCGGCCGGCGCCCGGCCCCGCCGCCACGCGCAAGCGCTCCCGCTGAGGCCGCCTGGCCGGCCCCGCCGGACACCCCCTACCCTCCACCCCATGCCGCCGCCCACCACCGCCGACGTGGTCGTGGTCGGTGCCGGTCCGGCCGGTGCGTCCGCCGCCATCACGTTGGCGCGGGCGGGGCGACGGGTCACGCTGGTCGACAAGGCCACGTTCCCCCGAGACAAGATCTGCGGCGACGGGCTCACCACCGGCGCCCTGCGCATCCTCGAGGACCTCGGCGTCGACCCCCACGCCATCGGCTCGTGGACGCCGGTCTCGGACATCCACGTCTCGGGACCCACGGGCCACACCGCCACCTTTCCGCTCCCCCGCGACCAGGGCGCCTACGCCGTGGTGTGCCGGCGCGCCGACCTCGACGCCGCGATCGTCGAGCGGGCCAGGGCCGAGGGCGCGACGGTGATCGACGGCACAGAGGTGACCGGGGCGGTCGACCGGGGCGACCGGGTGACGCTCACCCTGGCCGACGGATCGAATCTCTCCGCGCCCTACGTGGTCGCCGCCGACGGCATGTGGTCACCGCTGCGCAAGCACCTGGGCACCGCGGTGCCGGGCTACCTGGGCGAGTGGCACGCGTTCCGCCAGTACTTCCGCAACACCGGCCCCGCGGCCCGGGATCTGTGGGTGTGGTTCGAGGCCGACCTGCTCCCGGGCTACGCCTGGTCGTTCCCGCTCCCCGATGGCCGGGCCAACGTGGGCTTCGGCATCCAGCGCGGCGCCAAGGTCACCACCAAGCAAATGAACGCCCTGTGGCCCGAACTGCTGGCCCGGCCGAACATCGCCGCCGTGCTCGGGCCCGATGCCGAGCCCGAGGGTCGCCACCAGGCCTGGCCCATCCCCGCCCGCGTCGACGACGTGGCCCTCACCGCCGGCCGGGTGCTGTGGGTGGGCGACGCCGCGGCCGCCACCGATCCCATGACCGGCGAGGGCATCGGTCAGGCGCTCCTGTCGGGCGTGCTCGCGGCCGACGCCATCGTGGCCGGCGGCCCCTATCGCCCCGAGGTGGTGCGGGCCACCTACGAGGACGCCGTGGAGCGCGAGCTGGTGGCCGACCACCAGATGTCGCTGCTGCTCATCCGGGCCCTGCGCCACCGCAAGGGGGCCCGGGCCGCCATCCGCGTGGCCGGCCTCACGGGCTGGACCCGGCGCAACTTCGCCCGCTGGCTGTTCGAGGACGAGCCTCGCGCCGTGCTGCTCACCCCCCGCCGCTGGCACCGCAAGTTCCTCCGCCGCGCCGGCGCCTACCGCCACCTCCCCACCCACCCACCCGCCTGATCGATTCCGGCCAGCCGCCGCGCAGCCCGACTCTGGGTAGGGATCTGGCTGGATGCGAGCCAGATCGCTACCCGGAGCGACGACGGCGCCGACCGGTCAGATCACGCGGTCGTTGCCGCCGTCGATGGGGAGCTGGGCACCGGTGGTGGCGGCCAGGTCGTCGCTCAGCAGGGCGGCGACGGTGGCGGCCACCTGGGCCGAGGTCACCTCCACGCCCAGCAGGTTGCGGCGCTTGTACTCGTCGACCGACAGGCCGTAGCGGGCGGCGCGCTCGGCCAGCAGGTCGGCGGTCCAGAGGCCGGTGTCGAACACGGCGTCGGGGTGGACGACGTTGACGCGGACGCCGTCGGGGGCCCACTCCAGCGCGGCGATGCGCGCCGCCTGGGTGAGGGCCGCCTTCGACGCCGAGTACGCCGCCGCCCCCTGGCCCGGTGCCGGCACGTTCTTCGAGCCGATCACCACCACGCGCCCGCCCACGGGCGAGCGTCGCAGCAGCGGGTGGAGGTCGGCCAGCAGCTGGACCGACGCATCGAGGTTCAGTGCCAGCACCCGGCGCCACTCCCCCGCGTCGAGCGCGGCGATCGGGGTCGAGGCGCCGAAGATCCCCGCCGAGACCACCGCCAGGTCGATCCCGCCGAACGCCTCGACGCCGGCACGCAGCGCGCCACGCACGGCCTCGGCGTCGGTCACGTCGGCCACGACGGGGAGCCATCCCGGTGCCGACGACACGTCGACCACCGGCGGCGACACGTCGATGCCCACCACGCAGGCCCCGTCGGCCAGCAGCCGCTCGGCGCAGGCCCGACCGATTCCCGATGCCGCGCCCGTGACCACGCCGACCATCCCCGTGAACCGCGCCGGGGCGGCGCCCTTGGCCAGCTTGGCCTGCTCGAGGTCCCAGTACTCGACGTCGAACACGTCTCCCTCGTTCAGGGCCACGTAGCCGCCGAGGTGGTCCTCGGCCCGCTCGAGCACCCCGATCGTGTGGCGGTAGATGTCGGCGGCGATGCGGGCGTCACCCACGGTGGGGCCGGCGGTGAGCACCCCGAGGTCGGGGTCCACCACCACCCGCGGAGCGGGATCGAGGGCGGTGATCTCGGTGCGGGCCCGGTGGCGGTTGCGCTCGACGTACGCCCGGTACCCGTCGGCATACCCCTCCACGTCGCGTCCCACCAGCGCCACCCGCTTGGTGCGGATCACGTGGTCCGGGGTGAGCGGGCCCCGGGTGGCCAGCGACGCCACGTCGGCCCGGGCGGCGAAGCGGCGGGCCGTCGGCGAAGCATCCCGCTGCACCACCATCGGCCTCCCGGCCACCTCCGACAGCAGCCGCCGCAGCTCGGCCAGCTCCTCCAAGGGGGGCGGGGGGAGGGCCGGGGCCTCGGCACCCCCGGCGTCGCCGATCGGTGCGTGGCGGTCGAGCCACGTCTCGGCCCGGGTGATGAGCTCGACGTGGCGGCGGTAGGCCGTGGCCGAGTCGTCGCCGAAGGTGAACAGGCCGTGGTTGAGCAGGACCATGCCGACGGTGCCGGGGTGCGAGGCCTCGGGCCACAGGTCCCGCACCGCCCGCGCCAGGTCGAACCCGGGCATCACGTAGGGCACCACCACCACGTCGTCGCCGTAGATCTCGCGCACCACGGCCTCGCCGTCCCCCAGGTTGGTGAGGTTGACGATGGCGTCGGCGTGGCTGTGCTGGACGGCCCGGTGCGGCAGGTAGGCGTGCAGCAACGACTCCACCGAGGGGTTGGGCGCGCCGGGGTCGAGCTTGGCCGCGCTGAGCTCGCGCACCATGTCGGGGTCGCTCAGGACGTCGAGGGCGAGCAGGTCGTGCAGGCGGGGCAGGTGGAGCGGTGCCAGGCCGGCCGCGGCGATGGTGGCCATGTCCCACCCCGAGCCCTTCACGTGGATGGCGTCGACCGTACGACCGGTGATGTCGGTCACCGGTGCCTTCACCGACGAGTTGCCGCCGCCGTGCAGCACCAGCGACGGATCGCTGCCGATCAGCCTCGTGCAGTACACGCACTCGCCGATCGGGCCGGCGAAGGTGGCCGCCTCGGCATCGTCCCATCTGGCCTTCAACGTGTTGCTCCTCGGTCGGGGAAGAGGGCGGCGATGCCCTCGGTGGTGGCCGGGCAGATCCCGCGCTCGGTCACGAGCGCGGTCACCAGGCGCGACGGGGTGACGTCGAAGGCGTGGTTGGCGGCCGGGGTGCCCTCGGGGGCGATGCGCACCTCGACCACCGAGCCGTCGTCGGCCACCCCCTCCATGCGGGTGACCTCGTCGCCCGACCGGGACTCGATCGGGGGCCCGCGCAGGCCGTCGGTGAGGTCCCAGTCGATCGTGGACGACGGCAGGGCCACGTAGAAGGGGACGTCGTTGTCGCGCGCCGCCAGCGCCTTCAGGTAGGTGCCGATCTTGTTGGCCACGTCGCCCGACGCGCTGGTGCGGTCGGTGCCGGTGATCACCAGGTCGACCTGGCCGTGCTGCATCAGGTGACCGCCCGCGTTGTCGGCGATCAGGGTGTGGGGCACCCCGTGCTGGCCCAGCTCCCACGCGGTCAGGCTGGCGCCCTGGTTGCGCGGGCGGGTCTCGTCGACCCACACGTGCACGGGGATGCCGGCGGAGTGGGCGGCGTAGATCGGCGCGGTGGCCGTCCCGTGGTCGACGAAGGCCAGCCACCCGGCGTTGCAGTGGGTGAGCACGTTGACCGCACGACCGGTCTCCTCGTGGCGGCGCCGGAGCAGGGCCAGCCCGTGCTCGCCGATGCACCGGCACGCCTCGGCGTCCTCGTCGGCGATGGCTTCGGCCTCGGCCCAGGCGGTGGCGGTGAGCTCGTCGGGATCGGAGACACCGGCGAGGGCGCGCAGTTGGCGGTCGACGGCCCACGACAGGTTGACGGCGGTGGGCCGGCTGGCGCGCAGCACCGCCGCCGAGCCCGCCAGGTGACCGCCGAAGTCGCCGCCTCCCGCGGCGCGCGCCTCGTCGGCCGCCAGCGCCATGCCGTAGCCGGCGGCGGCGCCGATGAGGCCGGCACCGCGCACGGTCATGTCGGTGAGCGCCGCCGCCATCGCGTCGACGGTGGGGATGGTGACGACCTCGAACGAGAACGGCAGCCGGCGCTGGTCGATGGCCCGGACCGAGCCGCCCTCGTCGCGCCAGATCGTCCGGTGCGCCACCCCCTCCACGTCCACGTCCACACGCTCGCACACCCGGGACCCCTGGACCGCCGAACCTCGGTCGGGTCCGGCGCCGCCCCCGCCTACCGTGGCCGGGTGACCTCTGCCGCCGACGAGCGCCGCCGCCTGCTCAGCACGGCCGAGGGCACCAGCCACCACCCCTTCACCCCCACGGACTGGGCGCTGCTGCTGGTCCCTTCGCTCATCTGGGGCGCGTCGTTCCTGCTCATCGCCGAGGGCCTCGAGGCGTTCGAGCCGGGCCTGGTCACCTGGCTGCGGATCGTGTTCGGCTTCTCCGCCCTGGCGGTGATCCCGTCGGCCCGGCGCCTCCCCATCGACCGGGCCGACTGGCCGCGCGTCGCGCTCGTCGGCGTGGTCTGGATCGCCTTCCCGATGACCATGTTCCCCCTGGCCGAGCAGTGGATCTCGTCGTCGGTCACGGGGATGCTCAACGGGTCCATGCCTCTGTTCTCGGCGCTCGTGGCCTCGCTGCTCCTGCGCCGGCTCCCCGGCCGCAACCAGCTCGTCGGCCTGGCCATCGGCTTCGCCGGGGTGGTGGCCATCAGCCTCCCGTCGCTCCGGGGCGGGTCGCGCACCGCGCTCGGGGCCGGCCTGGTGCTGCTGGCCATGGCGTCCTACGGGTTCGCCACCAACCTGGTGGTCCCCCTCCAGCAGCGCTACGGCTCCATCCCGGTGATCTGGCGCGCCCAAGCCGTGGCCGTGGTGCTCACCGCGCCGTTCGGGATCGCCGGCATCGGCGGATCGCGCCTCCAGGCCTCGTCGGTGGTGGCCGTGCTCGTGCTCGGCGCGGTGGGCACCGGCTTCGCCTTCATCGCCGCCGGCACGCTGATGGGCCGGGTGGGGGCCACCAGAGGATCGATCCTGGCGTACCTGATCCCGGTGGTGGCCCTGGTCCTGGGCGTGGCCTTCCGAGACGAGACCGTGGCGGCCATCTCGCTGGTGGGCCTGGTGCTCGTGCTGGCCGGCGCCTTCTTGTGCAGCCGGTCGGGACGCTGAGCGCGAGACTCGCGCCATGACCCACGTCGACGTCGACATCCAGGAGCGCCAGGACGTCCGCACCACCG
>CAZIVZ010000234.1:0-5708 GCA_964542495.1 uncultured Aquihabitans sp. | reverse complement strand
GTCACCCCCTCGGCTGCTCGGGCGCCAAGCTCATGGCCACCCTGCTCAACGAGCTCGAGCGCAGCGGCGGCCGCTGGGGCCTCCAGACCATGTGCGAGGGCGCCGGCATGGCCAACGCCACCATCATCGAGCGCCTGGACTGAGCCCGGGCCGCCGCCCGTCCCGTGCCCCGTCAGGGGCGCGGGACGGTGGTGGAGGTGGTGGAGGTGCTGATCGTGGTGAGCGTCACGATCGGGGGCTTCGACGTGGTGGTGGTGCTGGGCCCGATCACCACGCGGCGCTGCGACCAGCGGTAGTACTCGTCGGAGGCCACCAGGGCGGCGGCGAGCACCTTGTCGTCCTCGGTGACGAGGCGCTTGGCCCAGGCAGCGCGCGAGGCGGGATCGGGGTTGCGCAGGAGGAACCGGCCGTAGAGCTTGCCCACCCGGCGGGCGTTCGACTCGGTGGCGAGCCAGAAGTTGCGGGCGATCACCGAACGGGGCTGGCCGGCCTCGAGGCGACCCACCCAGAACGCCTTGCCGGCCGCGTCGGCGGGGCGCTGCAGGATGCTGATGTAGATCAGGTCGACGTAGGCCTGGGGCGTGCCGCCGGCCCCTTCGTAGAACTCGTTCGACGCGTAGAGCGCGGCGGCCAGGTTGGCGCTGCGGAAGCCGGCCTGGAGCTTGTTGGTCCAGTAGGTGAGGCCGCCCTCGTCGGGCTCTCGGATCAGGACCTGGTCGTAGATGTCGAACACGACGCCCTCGGACCACTCGCGCTGGCGGAACAGGTCCTTGGCGAAGTCGGCCCGGGTGCCGCCCTGCTCGAGCTTGGCCGCCCACCGGTCGTAGTCGGCGGTGGTGGCCAGCCGGTCGAGCGCGTCCCACACCCCGGAGCCCACGTACTTCGTGGTGGAGGTGGCGTACTTGGCGGAGGGCACGGCCCGGCTGGAGCCCGAGGCGGCCACCGCCGTCCCCAGCAGCACCGACAGCACTCCCACCACCGCGACCATGCGCCGAACACCAACCACCGGGACCTCCAACCGCTCGCGGACGCCCACCAATGCACACCAGCGACGTGACCGTGTCAATCCACCCCCCCTACGCTGGTCCGATGCCCTTCCCCGTGGTGAACGTGATCGTGGCCGTGGCCGCCGCGGTGATCCTGCTGCGGGTGGGCATGAAGATGCTCGGCGGCTTCGCTCGACCGGTGCCGGCACCGCCGGACCCGGGCGAGCTGCGCAAGGTCCGCCTCACGTACCAGTGCTCCATCTGCGCCACCACGGTGCGCATGACCATGGCCAACGACGAGGTGCCCGAGCCGCCGCGGCACTGCCAGGAGGACATGGACCTGGTCACGTCACCCGACGACATCTGACCCGGTCGGGCGGTTTCCCCAGCCTGTGGACAACCTTGGGGAAGATCACAGCGGTGTAACTTCCCGGCCCCCCGTGGGTCACCCAACCGCTACCTCAGCGGTACTGCGTGGCGGTGATGATCCCGCCGAGGATGAAGGCCAGGCCGATGACCAGCCGCACGTTGTCGGGCTCGCCGAAGACGCTCATGTAGTTCAGCATGATCACGAGCGCGCCCACGATGAGCAGCCCGAACATGATCGCCGGCACCCACCACGGGCTGGGACCGGGGGCGTACTTGGCCGCCGGCGGGGTGTAGCGCTTGGAGTAGCGGTCCTCGTCGTCGCCGTGCTCGGACGCCGCCGAGTGGGTGCGGGAGGCGGTGGACCCCTTCTTGGCGCCGGCCGGCACGCTCTGGGCGCCGCCCTTGGGGGTGACCCGCTTGCTCACGACCTTCTTGCGCACGACGGGTGCCTTGGCGTCGGCGGCCGTCTCGACGTCGACCGGCTCGTCGGTGGTCTGCTCGGGCTCAACGGGGTCTTCGGCCATGGCCACGAACACTACCGAACGCCTGACGGTCGCCCCGATCGCGACCGCTACCGTCGTGGCGATGGGACGCCGGGTGCTGGTCATCGACAACTACGACTCGTTCGTCTACAACCTCGTCCAGTACCTGGGTGAGGGGGGCGCCGAGCCCGTGGTGCACCGCAACGACGCCATCACCCTGGCCGACGCGATCGACCTCGACCCCGACGGGATCTTGATCTCGCCCGGCCCCGGCAACCCCGATTCGGCCGGGATCAGCAACGAGGTCATCCTCCACTTCACCGGACGCAAGCCGGTCTTCGGCGTCTGCCTCGGCCTCCAGTGCATGGGGCAGGTGTACGGCGGCACCGTGGTGCGAGCCCCCGAGATCATGCACGGCAAGACGTCGCTGGTGCGCCACGACGGCACCGGCCTGTTCACCGGGCTCCCCCAACCGCTCGAGGCCACCCGGTACCACTCGCTCGTGGTGGCTCGTGAGACCGTGCCCGACGTCCTCGAGATCTCGGCCGAGACCGACGACGGCCTGGTCATGGGGCTGCGCCACCGCGACGCCCCCACCGAGGGCGTGCAGTTCCACCCCGAATCGGTGCTCACCGTGGCCGGCCACGACCTGGTGGGCAACTTCCTCGCCCAGGTGGACGCGTTCGCCTGAATCCGGGCGACCTCGGCCCGTCAGGGCGTGGTGACGGTGGTCGACGTGGCGGGCAGCGTCGTGGTGGTCACGGGCTGGGTGGTGGTGGTCACCGGCTGGGTGGTGGTGGTCGGCGGCAGCGTCGTGGTGGTGGGCGGGATCGTGGTGGTGGTGCTCTCGGTGGTGGTGGAAGCCTCGGGGATGGCCACGGTGAGCGCGACGGCCACGGTGAGCGGGTGGACGCCGGGTGCCGGGCTCTGGCGGACCACCGTCCCGGTCGCTCGGTCGGACGTCTCGGTCTCGATCGTGATCGGGCCGGTGAAGCCCAGGCTCTCGATCCGGCGCTGGGCCGCGCCCACCTCGGTGTTCACCACGTCGGGCAGCTCGGCGGTGGCCGGCCCGCTCGACACCGTGAGGGTGACGGCGGAGCCCTTGTCCGCCCGCTCCCCCGACTCGGGGCTCTGCTCGATCACCTGGTCGACCGGCTCGTCGGATGCCTCGGGCTCCAGCACCACCTCGAAGCCGAGCGCCTCGAGGCGCTGCCTGGCCACGTCGACCTGGCTGCCGACCACGTCGACCACCTCCACCTGCACGGCGCGGTCGTCGAACACCCCGAGCTGGCGTCCGAAGGCGAAGATGAGGCCACCCAGGATGGCCAGCAGCACCACGATGGCGGCGAAGAACCACCCGGTCCGGGTCTTGTGGTGGTACTCCTCCGCGGGCACCGGCCGGGGTTCGGGTGTGGGGACCGCCACGACCGGCGGGGGCACGGTGGTCCGCACCGGCCTGCCGTCGCGGAACCGCAGCAGATCCGCCCGCAGCTCCTCGGCGTCCTGGTAGCGCTGGGCGGGGTCCTTGGCCAGCGCCTTGTTGGTGATGGCCTCGTAGCCGCGCGGCACCCCGGGCACCTTCTCGTGCAGCGGGGGCAGCGGCTCCTGGACGTGCTTGTAGGCGATGGCCACGGGGCTGTCGGCGCTGAAGGGAGGCTTGCCCGACGACATCTCGTAGAGCACCACGCCGAGGGAGTAGAGGTCGCTGCGGGGATCGACCGGCTTGCCCTGGGCCTGCTCGGGCGAGAAGTAGGTGGCGGTGCCCATCACCGAGCCGGTCTGGGTGAGGTTCTCCTCCGAGCTCGACGTCATGGCGCGGGCGATGCCGAAGTCGGCCACCTTCACCTCGCCGCTGCCGGTGATGAGCACGTTGCCGGGCTTGACGTCGCGGTGCACCACGCCCTTGCGGTGGGCGAACCCGAGGGCGGCGGCCACGTCGGCGGCGATGCCCGCCGCGCGCTCGGCCTCGATGGGGCCGTCGCTTCGGATGATCTCCGACACGGTGCGGCCGTCGACGTACTCCATCACGATGTAGTAGGTGCCCCGCTCCTTGCCCCAGTCGTAGACGCCCACGATGTTGGGGTGGTTCAGGTTGGCGGCGCTCTGGGCCTCACGACGGAAGCGGGCCACGAACGAGGGATCGGTGGCGAACTCCGGGAACAGGATCTTGATGGCCACCGGCCGGTCGAGCAGCCGGTCGCGCGCCAGGAACACCTCGGCCATGCCCCCTCGACCCACCCGCCTCTGGAGCTCGTAGCGGCCGTTGAGCACGACCTGTTCGCGGTTCGACATGGAGCGGCCAGCCTACGAGAGCGTTCGAGGACGGAAGGGACCCAACCGGCGGCCGCGCATCAGCCACCGCCGCCGGGGACCGTGGTGGTGGTGGTGTCGGCCGGCGGCGGCGGAGGCGGCGCCAGGGCCGCCTCGATCACCTGGCGGGCGATCGGAGCGGCGACCCGGCCACCGGTCTGCTCGCTGGCGCCGTCTTGGCCCTCCACCAGCACGGCCACCACGACCGAGGGCTTCTGGCCGGGGACGCCCGCCCAGGCGATCACCCAGGCGTGCGAGCGCAGCGGCGCGGCCGGGCCGAACTGGGCGGTGCCGGTCTTGGCCCCCACGTCGACGCCGGGGATCTGCAACCGGGTGGCGCTGCCGTCGCTGACGACCTGGCGCATGGCCTGGCGCATGGTGTCGGCGGTCTGCGGTGAGATTGCCCGGCGCCACACGGTGGGCTCGAGGCGGCGCACCAGCTCGCCCTCGCCGTCGCGGATCTCGTCGACCACGTGGGGCTCCATGATGAGCCCGTCGTTGGCCACCCCCGCCGCCACCAGCGCCATCTGCAGCGGGGTGGCGGCCACGTCGTACTGGCCGATGGCCGACTGGGCGAGCGTGGGGAGCTGCTGGGAGAAGTCGATCTGGGGGAACCGCGAGGCCACCGCCGGAAGGTCGAGGGGTGGGACCTCGTTGAAGCCGAACCTGCCCGCGCCTTCGATCAGGGCCGGACCGCCGAGGTCCAGCCCCATCTGACCGAACGACGTGTTGCACGACTTGGCGAGGATGGTGAAGAGCGTGCCGCCGCACAGGCTGCCGCCGAAGTTGGGCAGGTTGCGGGTGGTCTGGGGCAGGTCGAGGGCGCGGATGGTGGGGTACACGGGCTCGGTGGGGGTGACCAGGCCGGTCTCCACGCCGGTGGACCCGGTGACCACCTTGAACGTGGACCCGGGTGGGTAGATCTCCCGGTAGACCTTGGCCAACAGCGGGTTCCCGTCGGCCGCCTCGAGGACCAGCTTGACGTTGCGGGCGGCGTCGAGATCGTGGTCCGAGAGCAGGTTGGGGTCGTAGCTGGGCCAGCTCCACAGGGCCAGCACCCCACCGGTGGTGGGATCGAGGGCCACCACCGAGCCCTTCTGCTCGCCGAGGGCGGCCTTGGCCGCGGCCTGCACGTCGGAGCGCACCGTGAGCTCGACGTTGCCGGTGCGATCCTTGCGCACGAACAGGTCGCCCACCGACTGCACCCGTTGCCCGGCGGTGGTGCCCGAGAGCTCGTCGTTGTAGGCGCGCTCGATCCCGGTGGCACCGAACAGGTAGCTGAAGTAGCCGGTGAGGTGGGCGTAGGTCTCGCCCTCGGGGAACTCCCGCTGGTACTCGTAGCGGTCGCCGCTCTTCACCGAGCGGGCCACCACCACGCCGTCGGCGGTGGAGACCGAGCCCCGGGGACGGTTGAACGCCTGGTCGATCGGCCGCCGGTTGTCGGGCGACGTGTTGAGGTCGTCGGCGCGCCACACCTGGATGTAGTTGAGCTGCGCGAACAGGACGCAGAACAGCCCGATCAGGAACGCGCCGAGGCGGCGGATGGAGCGGTCCATCAGCG
>CAZIVZ010000233.1:0-5727 GCA_964542495.1 uncultured Aquihabitans sp. | reverse complement strand
GACGACGTGCGCCTCGTCCTGCCATGCGGGAATGCTCGCGAGCTGCGTGTGCTCGCTGGTGGTCAACTTCTTCGTGGGCCCCGAGGTGGGCGGCTGGTTCTTCCCGACCCAGCAGTGGTGGGTGCTGATGCTGTGGGTGGTCCCGCCGTTTCTCGCCCTGACCCTGTCGATCGTGTTGCGGCTGTCGGCCCGGGTGAAGAGCACCGCCGCCGCCCAGCAGGCGGCCGGGCTCGTGACCCTGCCGATGATCGGCATCGCCTACAGCCAGAGCACCGGCGCCCTCTTCGGGGCTCAGAACGCGGGGCTCATCCTCGGCGCGTTCGCCTGGGTGGTGGCTGCCTTCGGTCTGGCCCGAGGCATGCGTGCCGTCAGCCGCTCACGGCTGCTCGGCGTGAACGACGGCGTCTGAACCTCACGCTCGAAACCGGCAGGAACGCGGTTCCCACACACCACATTCGCTCCCTGGGGCGGGGGCGGGGGCGGGGTGGGTCAGGTGACGCCGGTGTAGATCCACATGTACGCCTCGTCGCGGAAGGGCACGCCCGTGTTGCGCAGGGCATCGGCCCAGTCGCCGGTGACCGCGGGGTTCGACTCCTCCATCCCGTGGTCGGCCACCACGAAGAACGCGGTGCGGTCGAACACGCCGCGACGTTCGACGGCGTCGAGGACCTGGCCGACGCGGGCGTCGGTGTCGTGGATGGACGCCCGGGCCGCCTCGGACCAGGGGCCGCCGAGGTGGAACGCGGCGTCGGTCAGCGAGAAGTTCACCCACGAGAACCGCGGCAGCGGATACGACGTGCCCTGGTACCCGTCGCCCCAGACGCCGAGCGCCAGCTCCATGCCGATGTGGTCGATCCGGCTGGCCGTGGCGTACTTCTTCTCGGGCCGCACGAACCGCTCGGTGGCGAACGGGAGGTCCTCGGCACGCGGCGGCTTGTCGGGCATGACGCCGGCGCGCATGGCGGTGAACGTGCCCACGTCGGCCCCCGTGTCGCACGGCTCGTTGGCGGCAAGGGTGACGGCGTCGGGCCAGGTGCGCTTGACCGCCTGGTACATCGTCTCCACGTCGGGCGAGAGGGTGTTCATGGCCCAGGCCCACGTGGCCGGCGAGTTGGTGATGACCTGCTCGCCGATGCGCCGGTCATACCAGGCGTTGTTCAAGATGCCGTGGTGACCGGGATGGGCGCCGGTGAGGATCGACGTGTGGTTGGCCAGGGTGACGGTGGGCATCGACGAGTAGGCCCCGTGCTCGAAGCCCACCCCCATGGCCAGGAGTCGGGCGATGTTGGGCGCCTCGCCTCCCGCCACCGCGTCGTACAGGACGTTCGGGTTGCAGCCGTCGAGGAGGAAGCCCACCACGTGGTCGGGGCGGGCCGCCTGGCGGTCCAGGAGGTCGTCGAGCACGTCGCCGTCCTGACGGCGCAGCAGGGCACCCTCTCGACGGCGGCCGTTGAGGCCGACCCCCTCGGGGTGGGGGGCCGCGCCCATGAGCGCAAGCACGGTGGGCGCCACGTCGACCAGGCGGCACGAGCGGGCCACGAGGCCCTGCTCCTTCACGCCGGCCCCGGCCAGGATGAACGGCGCCCGGGCCTGCACCGCGCTCATGGAGCCGTGCTCGCCCCGCTCCCCGCCGTGGTCCTCCCAGTTGTGCGACGGGGTGTGGAGCGTGATCACGTCGGGTGCGGCCGGGTGGTCGAAGATCTGCGCCACCATCTCGTAGGCGTGCGGGTAGGCGTTGACGGTGCGGTGGGGGTAGGGGTTGGCCACCTCCTCGCCGAGGCCGACGAAGCGGTCCGTGGCCTGGTCGCCCAGCGGGTTGCGCCCTTCCACCTCGGCTTCGGTGAACGCCCACCCGTCACCGTGGTCGGCCCGGGTGAAGCGCACCCGGCCGTCGACGGCGCGGGCTTCGTAGCCCTCGTGATCGGCCGTGACCACGAGGTCGACGATGGGTTCGAGGGCGGCGTCGAGCAGGGCGTCCACCACGGCGTCGACGTGCTCGGGCTCACCGGTGGGGGCATCGGGGTGGCGCATGGCGGCAACGCTACGGTGCGAGCTCGAGTGGCGGGGCCCGTTTCGCCGTCTGGGCGATCCACACCGCGATCGACCCCGTGACCACCACCATGCCCGCGCCCTGCAGCACGCTGATGGCCTGGTCGAACACGATCGCCGCCCCCACCGACACCGCGATCACCTCGAACAGCAGGATCGACGACGAGGCCGCCACGGACACGTGGCGCTGCGCCGCCGAGAAGACCAGGTGGCCGGTGCCGCCCACCGCGATCAACGCCACCACGCCCGCCATGCCCGGCGCCGTCGGCACCAGCTCCGCGCCACCGGTGATCACGGCGATGGGCAGCACCACTCCCGCCGCGACCCACAGCATGGCGGCCTGGAACCGGAGCGGACCGAGCTCGGTGGCTGCGTGCTTGGTGCCGAGGATGTAGACGACGTTGGCCGCCATGGCCGCGGCCGCGAGCAGGTCGCCGCGCAGGGTCCACGTGCCGGTGTGGGTGGAGGAGCCGACCACCACGACCACGGTTCCGACGGCCGCAAGCGCGGTTGCCGCCCACGCCACGGGTGGGAGGCGGCCGGTGGAGCGATGCGCCACCAAGCCGAGCACCAGCGGCTGGAGGCAGGCGATCACGTTGGCCGACACCAGCGTGGTGGTCTTGTAGGCCACGAAGAGGAACGCCACCGACAGGCCGAAGCCGATCCCCCCGACCGCTGCCGTCCGCAGGTCGGCCAGCCTCGGCCGATGGCCACGTGCGGCCAGCAACCCCTGGTAGACGGCAGCGCCCACGAGGCAACGCCAGAAGGCGAGCACCGGCCCGGGGAGCGGAGCGGCCCGGCTCACAAGGCCGGCCATCGCCCACAGCACCGCCGCAACCACCAGCGCCGGACCCGGGTGGCGGGCCACCACCTGGAGGCGGAACCGGTCGGGCACGGCACCGGACGCTACCGGGAGTCCTACGCCGGCTCGGCCACGGCGCGAACGGCCGGAACCGACCAGACTGCCCGGCGATGATCTCCCTGGAGACCCTCGGTCGACTGGTGCCCGGCCCCGCCGCCGCGGGCGTGCAGTGCCATGCGGCCAACAACAACCTCGACCTGGTTCGCTTCGCCGATCGGCTCTGGTTGGCCTGGCGCACGGCCCCCTCGCACTTCGCATCGGCCGAGGCCCGCATCGAGGTCACGTCGGCCCCGGGCATCGACGGACCCTGGCGCCACGAGACCACCGTTGCCATGGGGGCCGATCTGCGCGAGCCCCGCTGGGTGGTGGCCGACGACCGGCTCCAGCTGTGGTTCATGCGACTCGGCACCGATCCCAAGCGGTTCCAGCCACGGGGTGTCCACCGCGCCGTCACCGACGGCACCACCTGGACCGCGCCTGAGCGCGTGCTCGCCGAGGGCGTCGTGCCCTGGCGCATCCGCCGGCTGGGCGAACGCTGGGCGCTGATCGGGTACCGGGGCGCGGAGCGGATGTACAGCGCCCGACCGGCCGACCCGGTGGTCGAGGTGCGCTGGAGCGACGACCTCGACGCCTGGGGCGACCCGGTCGACCTGCACCGCGGGGGCACCGAGTGCGAGCTGGTCGAGCTGCCCGACGGTCGCCTGCTCGGGGTCACCCGCAACGAGGGACCCTCCCGGCGTGGTGGCGACCTGCTGGTCGGGTCCGACCTGGGCCACCTGCGGGTGATCCCGCTGGCCCGCAAGCCCGACTCGCCGAACCTGTTCCTGTGGGACGGCGAGCCGTACCTCGTCGCCCGGCGCCAGGTCGCGCACGGCGGACGCTACGACCACGTGCCCACCTGGTTCCCGCCCGGGCTGGCCATCCGGGTCGACCAGGCGGTCTGGTCGCTCACCCGCAAGCGCAGCTCGCTGTATCGCGTGGATCCCGACCGAGGCACGCTCGATGTGGTGCTCGACCTGCCCTCGCGCGGCGACACCAGCTTCGCGGCGGTGGTGGCCGAGCCCGACGGATCCCTGCTGGTGGCCGACTACACCTCGCCCGAGTCCGGCGGCGACCACATGTGGCTCCGAGGCCAGCTCCGTCCCACGGTGATCGAGCTCCACCGCCTGCGTCGACGCTGATCCCGGCCGGCGAACCTCACGCGCGAAACCGACCGGAACGTCGCTCCCGCACACCACATTCGCTTGGGGGTCAGGACGCTTGGGCGCGGGCTTGTTCGATGGCGTGGAGCAGCTCGGGGGTCTTGCGGAACGTGGCACCGGCGTAGCCGCGGTGCACGTGGGCCAGGGTGCCGTTGGCGTCGATCACGAACACGCTGCGGCGGTAGAAGCCCAGCGGGCCGAGCACGCCGTAGTCGCGGGCGAGCGTCTTGTCGACGTCGGCCAGCAGCGGGAAGGCGAAGCCCCCCTGGTGCTGGGCGAAGCCCTCGTGGCTGTCGAGGTCCTCCGGGCTGACCGCGAGGAGCTGGGCGTCGAGCTCCAGGAACCGGTCGATGTCGCCGGTGTAGCTGTTGAGCTGGCGCGTGCAGACCGGGGTGTTGTCGCCCGGGTAGAAGATCAGCACCACGGTGTGGCCGCGGAGCTCCTCGAGCGTGTAGGTGCGCCGCGTCCCGTTCAGCGTGCCGGGGAGCGAGAAGCTCGGTGCAGGGTCTCCAGCGGTGACGGCCATGGGACGAATGTACGCCGGGCCGGCGCGGGTCAGACCACCTTGGCCCGCATCCCCGCCGCGGTCTCCTCCCGCACCGATTCGATGATGCGGATGGTGGCGCGGGTGAGCGGCACCAGGTGGTCCCGGTCGATCTTGTCGAGCGTGTCCATCTTGTCGAACAGGTAGAACGGCGCCGCCAGCACGTTGACCACGGGCACGCCGGCGACGTGGTAGCCGGCGCCGTCGGTGGGCGGGAAGGTGCCGAAGGCATCGGGCGCCAAGATGAGCGAGCGCGCCAGCTGCTCGCCCTCGATGGCCTCCCCCACCGCCGCCTCCAGCGACGGGATGCGGCTGGTGAAGAACCACCGGGGCGTCGGCTGGTCGGTGGGGACCACCGTCGCGTCGACCACCTCGCACTCCAGCGCGGCGTGCTCGAGGTGCACCTCGAGCACCACGTCGTCGAGCTCGTCGGCGTGGCGGTCGATGTAGCCGAGCAGGCCGGCACCGCCCGACATGTGCCCGCCCTGGAGGACGAACACGAGCCGGTGCGGGCGACGCTCCACGGGCTGGGCGGCCCAGTAGGTGGCCTGGGCCAGCACGAGCGAGATCCCGCTGGCGTCCTCGACCGCCGACGACCAGGGACCGTCGTGGTGCGACCCCACCATCACCACCTCGTCGGTGGCCCCGGGCAGCTCCCCCACCACGTTGACCGTGGTGATCGCCTCGGTCTCGGTCTCCACCTCGATGCGCACGCGCACCGGACCCCGCGCCAGCTCTTCGCGGATCCAGGCGCCGTCGCTCCCGGCGAGCCAGACGCCCGGGATCTCCCGGTCCACGCCGTCGTAGGGCACGAAGTACTCGAAGGAATCGCCCGGGTAGTCGGTGAGCGTGCCCAGGAAGGCGGCAGCCCCGGCATCGATGGCGGGGTCCATCACCGCCTGGAAGTCGGTCCCGAAGGGCACGGTGTGCGTGCCGCCGTCGAAGGTGCCCTCGGGGTCGAAGACCCGTCCGGAGGGGTCGTCGGGCGCGCTGCCCGCGGTGGCCAGGAAGGCGGCGGGGATGGTGATCAGGGGCACGTCCACGAGCGCGGCCTTGCCCGCCACGTCGGC
>CAZIVZ010000232.1:0-5758 GCA_964542495.1 uncultured Aquihabitans sp. | reverse complement strand
GTGCAGGGCATGCAGCCGATCGACGGGTAGCCCTGGCGGGTGAGGGGGTTCACGATGATGTCGTGCTCGGCGATGTAGTCCTCGACATCGTCGTCGGACCACCGGGCGATGGGGTTGATCTTCACCAGCCCGCGCAGGTCTCGGGCCACGATCGGTGTACGGCCGCGGGTGGTGGCCTCGTCGCGCCGCAGGCCGCTCATCCAAGCGTCCTTGGTGGCAAGTGCCCGGTCGAGCTGGCCTACCTTCACCGCGGAGCAGCAGTTCTCCGGGTCTGCCTCCCAGAGCTCCTCCTCCTGGCGGGCCACGGTCATCATCCGCAGGTTGAGGCCGTAGTGGCGCCGCACCTCCTCGACCGTGGCGAGGGTCTCGGGGAAGTGGTAGCCGGTGTCGATGAAGATGACCTCGATGGCTGGGTCGACCTTGGTGGCCAGGTCGATCAGCACGGCATCGGTCATGGATGCGCTCATGGCCAGGTGGTGGCCGAAGCTGTCGACCGCCCACCGGATGATCTTGGAGGCCGGCCAGCTCTCGAACTCCTCGCTCAGCTGGGCCAGCTCCTCATCGGAGTGGTCGACGCGGTGCGCCTCGGTGAGGCTCACGTGGCGCACTCCGAGTCGCCCACCTCGGCCACGTAGGGCCCGGTCTCGCCGAAGTCGACGTAGTGGTCGGGCGACTCGTCGGGGGTCGGGAAGACGTCGAGCTCGGCGAGGTCGGCGGCGACGGCCTTCACGCCCCCCGAACGGTCGATCCACTCGCGGAAGGTCTCACCGCCGTCACGCTCCTCGGCGAAGCGCCGCACCACCCGCACCGCTGCCTCGGGGGCGTTCTTGGCCGGGAGGCGAAGGGCCCGCTCGCCGAAGTGCACCTGGGTCTGGCCGACGTAGCCGCCGAGCAGCATGGTGTAGCCGGGGGCGGACTGACCGTGGGCCCGGCGCTCGGCACCGGAGAAGCCGATGTCGGAGATGTGGTGCTGGCCGCACGAGTTGGTGCAGCCAGAGATGTTGGTGCGGATGCCGCCCACCTCGGCGAGTCCCTCCTCCTCCAGGCGGGCGCTGATCGCGTCGGCCAGGCCGCGGGACTGGGTGACGGCCAGGTTGCAGGTGTCGGCCCCGGGGCACGACACCACGTCTCGGGACAGCTCGGCCCCGGGCTGGGCCATGCCGATGGCGTCCAGGCGCGCGTGGAGCTTGGGGAGCTGCTCCTCGGTGAGGTCGCGGAACGCGATGTTCTGGCGCGGCGTGAGCCGCACCGAGGCGCCCAGCTCGCGCTGGATCGAGGCGAGCGCCCGGAACTGGGCGGCGGTGAGGTCGCCGAGCTTGGCGTAGGCGACGGCCGACACGGTGCCCTTGCCGGCGCCGCGCACCACGTTGGCCTCGTCCCAGCGCTGGTAGGGGTCTCGGGCCGTGATCGAGACGGGCGTGCCCTGGCCGATGGCGGTCACGGTGGCGCCCTCGGCCACGCCGGCGGGGGCGTCGCCGGACTTCAGCACGGCGGCGGGGATGCCGCCCGGCCATGACGACGAGGCCAGCAGGAACTTGCGCTCCTTGAGGATGCGGCGCTGCGTCTCCTCCCAGCCGAGGGTCTGGACCACCCACTTCATGCGGGCCCGCAGCTTGTTGTCGCGGTTGCCCGTCGCGTTGAAGACCCGGAGGACCGACTCGATGGTGGGCAGGAGCTCCTCACGAGGCGTGAACTCCTCGAGGGCCAGGGCCGGGAACGGGTTGGCCCCCAGGCCGCCGGCCACGAACACCTTGAAGCCGAGCTCGGTGGAGCCGTCGTCGTGCGTGCGGGTGGCCGCCACCACGCCGACGTCGTTGAACATGGCCTGGCCGCAGTCGGTCTCGCAGCCCGAGAAGTTGATCTTGAACTTCCGGGGGAGGCGCTGGCCGAGCGGGTTGCGCACGAAGTGCTCGAAGGTGGCCTCGGCCCACGCCGAGATGTCGAGGTGCTCCTTCGGGCAGGCCCCGGCGAGGTGGCAACCCATCACGTTGCGCACGGTGTCGCCGCAGGCCTCGCGGGTGGTGAGCCCCACCGACGCGAGGTCACGCATGGCGTCGGGCACGCGCTCGAGGGGCACGAAGTGGATCTGGATGTTCTGCCGGGTGGTGATGTGGCCCCAGCCGCGCGAGTACTCCTCGCAGAGGTGGGCCAACAGGTCGAGCTGCTCGGGGGTGACGCCGCCGTAGGGGATCTTCACCCGCAGCATCTGGTGGTGGCCGCCCTGGCGCTGGCCGTAGATGCCGTTGGTGAGGCGGAACACCCGGAACACGTCCTCATCGACCTCACCGCTGAGGTAGCCGGCGAGCACCCGTTCGAACTTCTCGATGTCGGCCGCCTGGGCCGGGTCGATCTCACGCTGGAGCATGGGGTGCCTTCCATGGGTGGCGGACGCCGTTGGGGAATAACCGACCACAAGGGTCAACAATTCCTCCAGCGTGGCAAATGTCGACCAGTTGGGTCAACCTTTGCGCCACGGCCGGTCGGCCAGGGCGCCCCGCGCGCACGACGCCGCCAGCACCAGCATCATCGCCATGATCGGTTCCGCTGGCGATCGCAGGCGGGCCGTGCCGGCCTCCACCATCACCGTGACCAGGAAGTTGTAGCCGGCCAGGGCGCCGCCCACCGCCAGCGGCACCAGCCGGGACCGGGGGATCCGGCCGGCGAGGGCCAGGCCCGGCACCAGCGACAGCACCCCGGCGAAGACCACCAGCAGGATCTGGTGCAGGGCTTGCTGGAGCCACGCCATCGGCCGCCCGAGGCCCAGCACGGCGGGCTGGGAGTCGCAGTTGGCGTAGTTCACCGCAGAGGCCTTCACCGCGTCGAGATAGGCGAAGGGGTTGTGGGTGATCAGGTGGAGGTCGGCGCGCAGCACCCACCGGTCGAGGTCTCGCCCCGTCAGGCCCGTCGCCCGTTCGAGGGCGGGTCGGGCGCCGTAGATGAAGTTCTGCGGGGGCACGTCGTCGCCCACGAGCAGGGCGGCGTCGCGCTCGCGGACGAGCACCGATCGACCGGGCTCGAACGACGTCGGCAGCTCCTCCACGTAGGTGGAGGTCCGTGAGTTGAGGTTGTAGGCGAAGTTGGGCGTGGTGCTCCACGACCCGAACCGCAGGCCGTTGGCGGTGACGTAGCCACCCACGATCACCAGCGCCGGGAGCGCCACCAGGGCGGCGGTGCGCCACCGGTGGCCGGCCGCCATCCACCCGGCGATGGCGGCGGCGGGCACGAACAGCAACGTGAAGGTGGGCCGCACCAGGGCGGCGCTGCCGCAGACGGCGCCCAGGACCAGGGCCCAGGCGGTGGGTCGGGTGCGGGGAGGGGTGACCAAGAGCCAGCACACGACGGTCAGCTGGAGCGCGGAGAGCGCCTCGGTGCCCTCGTGCACCACCCGCAGGAGCACCACCGGCGCGAACAGCAGGACGGCCACCGCCAGCCGGCCCCAGCGGCCGACCCCGTGGCGGCGGGCCACGTCCAGCATCAGGACCACCGTGGTGACGTGCATGGCGAGCTGCACGAAGAAGAGGACGCGCGACGAACCGCTCCCGGCCCCCGTGGCCATCATGACCAGCGGGTAGCCCACCGTGCGGTCGGTCACCCAGGCCCAGCCCTGCTCGATGCTGTGGATGGTCTCGCGGTAGCCGACCGTGTCCACCATGGGCCGGGTGATGCCCCGCCACGCCAGCGCGGTGACCGCCGACGCCACCGCCAGGAAGGCCACCGTGGCGCGGTCGCGGGCCCAGGTTCGCTGAAACGGGCCCCCTCGCACGCCGGGAGCCTACGGCCGCTCCGGGGCGGGGATCAGCCGCGGAGCAGTTCTGCCACGGCGAAGGCGAGGTCGATCGACTGGCGGCCGTTGAGCCGGGGGTCGCACATGGTCTCGTAGCGCGAGGCGAGGTCGGTGTCGAGGATCTCCTCGGCGCCGCCCAGGCATTCGGTGACGTCGTCGCCGGTGAGCTCCACGTGCACGCCGCCGGGCCAGGTGCCCTCGGCCTCGTGGGCGGCGAAGAAGCCCCGGATCTCGGCGAGGATGTCGTCGAAGCGGCGGGTCTTGTGGCCGCCCTCGGTGGTGAAGGTGTTCCCGTGCATGGGGTCGCACGCCCACACCACCGGGTGGCCGGCGTCTCGCACGGCGGCGAGCAGCGGCGGCAGACCGGTCTCGATGCGGTCGGCACCCATGCGGCTGATGAAGGTGAGCCGTCCCGGGGTGCGCTCGGGGTTCAGGCGCTCGCACAGGGCCAGGGCTTCGGCGGGCTCGGTGGTGGGGCCGAGCTTGACCCCCACCGGGTTGCCCAGGCCGGAGAAGAACTCCACGTGGGCGCCGTCGAGCTGGCGGGTGCGCTCGCCGATCCAGATCATGTGGGCCGAGCAGTCGTACCAGCGGCCGGTGAGGGAGTCCTGGCGGGTGAGGGCCTCCTCGTAGCCGAGCACGAGCGCCTCGTGCGACGTGAAGAAGTCGACCTCGTGGAGGCTGGGCTGGGTGGCGGGGTTGACGCCGCATGCGGCCATGAAGCGCAGGGCACGGTCGATCTCGTGGGCCACCTGCTCGTAGCGCTGGCCCTGGGTGCTGGAGGCCACGAACTCCTGGTTCCAGGTGTGCACCTGGGCGAGGTCGGCGTAGCCGCCCTTGGTGAACGCGCGCAGGAGGTTCAGCGTGGACGACGACTGGTGGTACGCCTGGAGCAGCCGGTGGGGATCGGGGACCCGGGCGGCGTCGGTGGGGGCGATGTCGTTGACGAGGTGGCCCCGGAACGACGGGAGCGTGAGGTCGCCGACCTGCTCGGTGGGGGCGGAGCGCGGCTTGGCGAACTGGCCGGCGATGCGACCGATCTTCACCGTGGGCACGCCTGAGGAGTAGGTGAGCACCACCGCCATCTGCAGGATGACCTTGAGCTTGTCTCGGATGGCGTCGGCTCCGAAGGCGTCGAAGGACTCGGCGCAATCGCCGGCCTGGAGCAGGAAGGCCTCGCCCTTCGCCACCTGGCCGAGCTGGGCGGTGAGCTCGCGGGCCTCGCCGGCGAACACCAGCGGGGGCAGGGTGGACATCTGCTTGAGGACGGCGTCGAGCGCGCCCTCGTCGGGCCAGTCGGGTTGCTGCGCGGCGGGGTGCTCACGCCACGAGCGCGGCGACCAGGGGGACGAGGGATCGTTCACGGGGAAAAGGGTGCTCTACCGGACCCGCAGGCGCAAAGCGCGTTCGGGTGGGCCGGCGCGAGGAGCCGGATCAGGCGGCGTCGATGCGGCTGGCGGCTTCGTTGCGCACGGCGGTGACGGCCCGCTTGACCATGCGCCGGGCGGCCTCGGCGGTCACGCCGAGCTCCTCACCGACCTCGCGGTAGGACCGCTTGCGGCCGTCGTGCAGGCCGAAGCGCTGCTCCACGGCGAAGCGGGCCCGACCGTCGAGCACGTCGAGGAGGTCGGTGACCATGCGGTCCTCCTCGTTCGCGAGCGCCATCTCCTCGGGACCGGGCTTGTCGTCGGCCAGGAGGTCGACCAGCTCCGACCCGTCGTCGTCGCCGACGACCCGGTCGAGCGAGGTGGGGGTGGCGAGGCGATGCAGGCGGGCGTGCTCGTCGTCGAGCTCGTCGCCGTCGCCCGAGACCTGTCGCAGCGCGGCGCGCAGGCTGGCCGAGCGGTCGCCGGGGAGGCGAACCAGGCTGGCCTTCTGGTCGAGCGCCCGGCCGATGGCCTGGCGGATCCAGAAGGTGGCGTAGGTGGAGAACTTGAAGCCCTTGCGCCAGTCGAACTTGTCGACGGCGTGCTC
>CAZIVZ010000231.1:0-5771 GCA_964542495.1 uncultured Aquihabitans sp. | reverse complement strand
ATGGCGAGGCCGATGACCACCTCGGCGGCGGCGACGACCAGCACGAAGAACACGATGATCTGGCCGGCGAGGTCGTTGAGCAGGGCGCCGAAGGTGACCAGCGACAGGTTGACGGCGTTGAGCATGAGCTCGATGCACATCAGGATGACCAGCGAGTTGCGGCGGACCAGCACGCCGACCATCCCCACGACGAAGAGGATGGCCGACAGGACGAGGTAGCCGGTGGCGACGTTCTGGCTCACGACCCACCTTCCCCGGCGAGGGCGGCGTCGGTCTCGTCGTCCATGGACTCGGGCTCGGGCAGCGGCTGGAAGCGCTTGGGGCGCTTGGCCAGCACCACGGCGCCGACCACCGCGATGGTGAGCAGGGCGGCGGTGATCTCGAAGGCCAGGACGTAGCGGGTGAAGAGCAGCTCGCCCAGCTGGTTGATGTTCGGCTGGTCCGACAGCTGGGAGGGGTCGGGAGCGCCGGTGGGGATGGTGCCCCCGGTGACCGCGCTCTGGGCGGCGGCGCCGGCCGGCGTGACGATGGGCCGGGTCACGGACTGCTCACCGGTGATCAGCGTCTTGTTGTTCATCCCCACGAAGATCACGGTGACGAGCCCGGCGAGGAGCAGCACCCCGAGGACGTAGGCGATCGGCCGCTGGGCGACCAGCGGCTCGACCTCGAGGTCTTCGTCCTGGTCGACGCCGAGCAGCATGATCACGAACAAGATGAGCACCACGATGGCGCCCGTGTAGACGATGACCTGCACGGCCCCGAGGAACTGGGCGTTCAGGTTCAAGAACAGCACCACCACAGCGAACAGCGTGGCGACCAGGCTGAGGACGGCGTGCACCGGGTTGCGGGACAGCACCACCCCGAAGGCGCCGGCGAGGGCGATCAGCGCGCACAGGAAGAACGTGACGTTCTGGACGGTGAAGAGCTGCTCCATCAGTGGCCTCCGCCGTGGCCGTGCTCGTCGAGGTGGGCGTCGTGGTGGATGTGGTGGACGTCCTCGAGCTCCTGGCCCTCCTCGGGGGCCCGGACGCCGTAGCCGAGCTCGCCCGACCAGGCGACCTTGTTCTCGAAGGCGGCGTTGCCCGCCGGTGCGGTCGCCCGCATCCAGGCCGACGTGTGCTCGTCCTCACCGGGGCGCCAGTCCTCCCAGGGGAGGTGCTGGGGTCGGCCGTCGTCGCCCACCAGCAGCTCGGCCTTGGTGTAGATCGCGTCGGCCCGGCTGGTGAAGGAGAACTCGAACAGCTTCGTCTCGGTGATCGCCTCGGTGGGGCACGCCTCCACGCACATGTCGCAGTAGATGCAGCGCAGGTAGTTGATCTCGTACACGTAGCCGTAGCGCTCGCCCGGCGACACCGGATCGTCCTCGGGGTTGTCGGCTCCGCGCACGTAGATGCAGCGGGCCGGGCACACGCCGGCGCACAGCTCGCACCCGATGCACTTCTCCATGCCGTCCTCGTAGCGGTTGAGGACGTGGCGCCCGTGCAGCCGCTCGGGCTTGTCCCGCTTGCCGCCTTCGCCCTTGGCGTACTGCCGGGTGGTGCGCTGCTTGCGCCCGCGCTGACGGAACGTGACGAGGAAGCCTCCGAGGTAGCCCATCAGTCCATCACCCCTTCCAGCTCGCGGTTGCGACGAGAGGCCCGGAACGCGAGCTGCATCAGGCCGTACGCGGCCGCCATGGCCACCGAGCCGACGGCCACCACGGCGATCGGGTTCCAGTCGGCGTCGGAGCCCACGCGGATCCCGACCAGCAGGAGCATCCAGCCCAGCGCCAGCGGGATGAGGACCTTCCAGCCCAGGTCCATGAGCTGGTCGTAGCGCACGCGGGGCACCGACGCCCGCGTCCACACGAAGGCGTAGAGCACGGCGACGAGCTTCACGAAGAACCAGACCAGGCCCCACAGCCAGCCGGGCCCGGCGAGGATCGGTCCGGCCGGGCCGCCCAGGAAGAGGGTCACGATGATGGCGCCCATGGTGACGGCGTTCAGGAACTCGGCCAGGTAGAAGATGGCGAACCGGAAGCCCGAGTACTCGGTCTGGAAGCTGCCCACCAGTTCCTGCTCGGCCTCCACCAGGTCGAACGGGGGGCGGTTGAGCTCGGCGGTGGCGGCCACCACGAAGATCACGAACGGCACCAGGCCCGTGACCCAGAGGTTCCAGCCCCAGGGCGCCTGGGCGTTCACGATGCCGTTGGTGGTGAGGGTGCCGATGCCGGTGTCGTTGCCGCTCACCAGCACCACGGCGAGGACCGACAGTCCGAGCGCCGCCTCGTAGGAGACCATCTGCGCGCTGGCGCGCACCGAGCCGAGCAGCGGGTACTTGGAGCCGGACGACCAGCCGGCGAGCATCACGCCGTACACGGCGATGGACGACATGGCCAGGATCACCAGCACGCCGGCGTCGGGGTTGGCGAGCTGCATCAGGGTCTGGTGGCCGAACACCTCGATGGCCCCGCCGTTGCCGTCGGAGAAGTCTCCCCCGAGGGGGATCAGGCCGAAGGTGATGAACGCCGGGACCATGGTGAGCACGGGTGCCAGGCGGAACACGATCCGGTCCGAGCGGTCCGGGATGAGGTCCTCCTTGAGGATGACCTTGAGGCCGTCGGCCAGGGTCTGGAGGATCCCGAACGGACCGGCCCGGTTGGGGCCGATGCGGTTCTGCAGGTCCGAGACCACCTTGCGCTCGAACCAGATCATCAACATGGTGGCCACAAGGCAGATGCCGAGCGTGATCCCGGCCTTGGCCAGCACGATCAGCACCACACCGAAGTCGATGTGGCCGGAGAGGAGCGGGTCGACGCCGAGGATCGTCACGTGGTCTCCACCCGGATCTCGGTGACGGCGGTGCCGGCGTCGATGAGCACACCCGGCGAGGTGCCGTCGTGGTTCCACGCCATCACCACGGTGCCCTCGGGGATGGATGCGTCGGGGGCCACCGGGGCCGTGACGGTGGCCTTGGGGGAGATGACCTTCACCTGGTCGCCGGCGCCCACACCGAGCCGGCCGAGATCGGCCGGATTGGCGCGCAGGGTGCCGGCGACGGCGAGCCCGGCCAGCGACGGCGCGGCGCTCACCAGGGTGCCCCGGTCGAACAGGCGCCGGTCGGTGACGAGGCGAAGCGAGTAGGCGTCGACGGGCAGGTTCGCCGGGAGCGGTCCTGGCGAGCGATACCCGACCATGGCCGGCCGGGCCCGGGAGCCCGGGGTACCGCCCACGAGGCCGGCGGGAGCCCCGGGACCATCGGCGGGCTCGTCTTGGGCAGCCGCATCGGCGGACGCGACCGCGGCCTCGGACTCGGCAGCATGGCGATCGTCGACGTCGTCGGCGGCGGCAGCAGCCACCCCGGCGGCATCGGCGTGAGCTCGGGACTCGGTGGCCTCGTCGCCGGCGGCGTCGGCACCCGATCCGGTGCCGGGGCCGGCCGGACGCCCGGCCAGGAGGCCGTCGGGCTGCGCATCGAGCTCGGCGAGGGTGAGGCCGGCGTGCGCGGGAGACAGCCGCTCGATCTCGGCCCACGCCTCGGCGGCGGAGGTGAAGCCGAGGTCCGCTCCGAGCCGGAAGGCCACCTCCGCGGCGATCATCCAGTCCGGCCTTGCCGTCCCGGGCGGGGTCACCTTCTGGCGCACCGACGTGACCCGGCCCTCCAGGTTCGTGGTGGTGCCGTCGACCTCGGCCGGGCCGGCGGCGGCCAGGACCACGTCGGCCAGGCGTGACGACGCGTTGAGCAGCGTGTCCACCGCGATGATGGAGCGGGCACCCTGCAGGCCGCGGCGGGCGAGCTCGACGTCGGGGAAGTCGGTGAGCGGGTCGGCGCCCAGCAGGACCAGCGTGTCGATCCGACCCTCGGCCGCCGCCGCCAGGATCTCGGCGGTGCCCATCCCGGCCTCGGCGGGAACGCCGCCCCAGGCGTCGGTGAACCACGACCGACCCTCGTCGAGCGCCACCCGCCCGGGCAGCAGCCCGGGCGCCAGACCCAGGTCGAGGGCGCCGTGGACGTTGGCGCGCCGCAGACCCGAGAGGAACTTGACGTGCGGGAAGGCCTCGAGCAGGAGGGCGGCCGCCACCATCGTGGAATCGTCGGCTTCGGCCAGCGAGCCTCGGCCCAGGAGCACGGTCACGTTCTGGCCGGTGAGCGCGGCGCGCACGGTTGCGAGGCCCCCGGTGCCGTCGACGAGCTGCGCCACGAGGTCGTGGACCGCGCCCGGCACGGTGCGGATGGAGTGGGTGGCCAGGCTCGACAACGAGGTCTCGGTGGGCGACAGCTCCACGACGGTTGTGCCGTGGCGGGTGACGGCGTCACGGATGCGCAGGAAGAGGACCGGCAGCTCGTCCTTGGGATCGGAGCCCAGCACCACGAGGGTCCCGCCGGCCGCGCACGCCTCGTCGATGGTGGCGCGCGGGAGGCCGGCCACGAGGTCGGCGGGGAGCCCGTCGCCGAGCTGGGCGTCGACGTGGTCGGTGCCGATGACGCCCTTGGCGAGCTTGGCCCACGCGTAGGCCGACTCGTTGGTCAGGCGGGCGCCGCCGATGACGGCGACACCCGACGGCCCGGAACGGTCGAGGCCGGCCTTCATGGTGCGCGAGACCCGGGTGAGGGCGTCAGCCCAGCGGGT
The DNA here is from genome assembly GCA_964542495.1 of uncultured Aquihabitans sp. Classification (GTDB taxonomy): domain Bacteria; phylum Actinomycetota; class Acidimicrobiia; order Acidimicrobiales; family Iamiaceae; genus Aquihabitans. Next base: position 1,162 of record CAZIVZ010000231.1, on the reverse strand, counting down.
CTCGACGAGCGCGCCGTCGGCGCCCTTCACCAACGGGGCTCCGAGGCGATCGGGGGACCCGACGGCCTCGAACCCGAAACGACCCTTGTCGCAGAGCCAGCTCCAGTTGACCGGGTCCGAGTCGACCCCGACGTAGCGCAGCACCTCGTTGCGGGAGGAGTCGATGACGATCCGGCAGCCCATCGAGCACTCCCGGCAGGTGCTCTCCACCACGTCGAGGTCCCAGGGTCGCGCCTTGAAGCGGTACGGCTTGGCCGTGAGGGCCCCGACCGGGCAGATCTGCACGGTGTTGCCCGAGAAGTAGGAGGCAAAGGGGTGGTCGGGGAAGGTGTTGACCTGGGTGCCGTTGCCGCGGTCCTGGAAGTGGATCAGCGTGTCGCCGGCCACGTCCTTGGCGAAGCGGGTGCATCGGTCGCAGAGGATGCAGCGCTCACGGTCGAGGTAGACGTTGTCGGAGATGGAGATCGGCTTCTCGTAGTGGCGCTTCTCCTCCACGAACCGGCTCTCACCGGGGCCGAAGGCCATGGTGTGGTCCTGGAGCGGGCACTCGCCGCCCTTGTCGCACACCGGGCAGTCGAGCGGGTGGTTGATGAGCAGGAACTCGAGGATGCCGTCCTGGGCCTTCTTGGCCACCGGCGACTCGGTCTCCACCACCATGTCGGGCGACACGGTGAGCATGCAGCTCGGCGAGAGGGCCGGGCCCCGACCGGTGTCGACCTCCACCAGGCACATGCGGCACATGCCCACCGGCTCCATGCGGTGGTGGTAGCAGAAGCGCGGGATGTAGACGCCGTTGCGCTCGGCGGCGTCGATGACGAGCTCGCCGGGGTTGGCGGCCACGGCCTTGCCGTTGACGGTGATGTTCACCGAGGTCTCGGCGGGGGCGTCAGGCATCGGCGGCCACCTCCTGGCGAACGGGGCCCACGAAGGCGGGGCCCTTGACCTCGACGGTGATCTCCGCCGGTCCGCCCACGTAGGCCTCGAACTCGTCCTGGAACCGGATGACGGCCGAGGCGATGGGGGACGTGGCCGACTGGCCGAGCGGGCAGATGGTGGTCTGCTTGGGCGGCCAGTTCATGCCGACCGAGATGTTGTCGCACACGTCGAGCAGGAGGTTGAGGTCCTCCGGACGACCGTGGCCGTCGACGATGCGCTCGAGGAT
>CAZIVZ010000230.1:0-5774 GCA_964542495.1 uncultured Aquihabitans sp. | reverse complement strand
CTTGTCGCGTCTCAGGTCCCTCGCGTCATCTCACCCCGTGAACGATCGGGGCTAGAGGTGGCTCCAACCCGTGGACCTGGTCGCCCGGTGTCGGGAGGTATTGATCCACAACGATTCCCGTCGGGCGCCGTCGGCTACGTCCGGCATCGTCGAGCCGATAGGTGGGATGGATGGCGTGGGCGTTCGGGCCCGATGCAGCGACCCTTGCCGGCCGGGCGCGGATCGACGTAGCCTGGCCAATGATGGCCCCAGAGCGGGTTTCGCCGCTTTGACGAGAGCCGTCGGTGGGGGAAGTCGTCATGCGCATCACTCGTTCCATCCAGCCCCGCTTGGGTTTCCTCGATCGGCGACGCTGACCGGCAACGGATAGCCATCATCGACAGGGCCCTCGCACGTCTCGGCGACACCTCTCAGGCCACTCGGGCGCGCCTGCTCGCTCTCTCTGCCCTGGAACAGTTGTACACCGCCTCCCTCGACCAACGTCTGTCGCTCGTCCGCCGAGCGATCGACCTCGCCCGGTCCAACGGAGACCCGTACACGATGGCGCAGACGGCGGTGTTCGCCAGCAACGCCGTCCCGACGGCGGGAACTCTCGACGAGCGAGTGGACTGGGCGCTCTCAGGCGTGGCTGCCGCGAACCAGCTTGATGACCTGGGCTGGCGGTTTCAGGCGATCCGCAATCTTCGCAACTGCCGTCTCGAGATGAGCGACCGCGACGGAGCCGACGCGCTCACGCGGCTCCTTGAGGAACTCGTCGACCATCTCCCGCCCATGTACCGCTGGTTGTTCACCTTTGAGCGGGCATACATGGCGCTACTCGATGGGAACATCCAAGCCAGCGAGACGCTCGCCGACGAGGCGCTCACCCTCGGACTGGAGACCGGCCAAACAGACGCGTTTCAGATCTACGGGGCGGAGTATGCGAACGCCCGTGAGGCCGACGGTCGCTTCGGCGAGCTCGTGCCGATGGTCGAGGAGAGCCTTCGGGAGACCCCGGGGCTGATGGCCTACCGAGCGGTCCTGGCCCAGTCCTGCGTGGCCGCAGGCGACCTGGACCGGGCCCGCGACCTGCTCACCGAGGACCGCGCCGCCAGGTTTCCCATGGGTGAGGACTCCGGCTGGATCAACGCGCAGCTCCTCGATCGAAACCGGGGCGACGACCACGACCGGGCCCGCGCCCTGGCCGAGTCGGCGCGTGACGCGTCGGCGGGTCGGTCCGGTTGGGACTGGATCGAGCGCGACACCGGCGCGGTGCTGGACGCGCTCGGCTGACGTCAGGACGGAGAGACCATGTGGTTCGCAGCGATTCGGGACCTGGTGTGGCGCCGCCGGCGCTACCTCATCTCGGTGGTGGGCACGGCGCTCGTGTTCGCCCTGAGCTTGGTGATGACCGGGATCTCGAGCTCGTTCCCCGCCGAGATCGACGGGGTGTTCGACCACCTGGGGGCGACCGGGTTCGTGGTCCCCGAGGGCATGTCCGGGCCTCTGTCCGGGACCCGGCCGTTCGACCCGTCCCAGCTCCCCGAGGGCGTCGATGCCATGGCCGGGCTCGTGCAGACCGTGGACGGGGACAAGCCCCTGGCGGTGGCGGTGCTCGGTCTGGCCCCGGGCTCTCCGGGACTGCGGGTGGACGAGGGCCGGCCCCCGGCGGCGCCGGGCGAGATCGCCGTGGCGGCCCAGGCGCCGTGGGGTGTCGGTGACCGCATCGTGGTGGGCGGGGTCCCGATGACGGTGACGGGCAGGCTGCCGGCACTCAGCCTGAACGCCGGCATGCCGCTGGTCGTCACGTCGCTGCGCGCCTTCCAGACGGCGTTCTTCGCCGGTGCCGCTCTGGCGACCGCGGGCGTGCGGCGTGGACCGCCCGGACCGGTGCCCGACGGGTTCACCGCGGTGAGCACCGGAGAAGCCAGGACCGACGCGCTGCGGGTGCTTGGCGGCGCGGTGCAGACGCTGCAGCTCACCACCGTGCTCCTGTGGGTGGTGGCGGCACTGGTGATCGGCTCGGTCATCTTCCTCACCGCGGTGGAACGCACCCGGGACTTCGCCGTGTTCAAGGCGGTCGGTGCCGGCACGTGGTCGCTGGCCGGCGGCGTGGTCCTCCAAGGGCTGGTGCTCGCCCTGGCCGCCACCGCGGTGGGCGCGGTGATCGGCCTGTTGCTCGGGCCGGTGTTCCCCATGCGGGTCACGATCACTCCGAGGGACGTGCTCATGATGCCGGTGGTCGCCGTGGTGATCGGGCTGATCGCCGGCCTGCTCGGGTTGCGGCGGGCGGTGCGGGTGGATCCGGCCCTGGCCTTCGGCGGCGCCGCATGACCGCACCAGCCGCGGTGGGTGGCGCCCGGGGCGGCGAGCTGGTCATCGACGCCGTGACGGTCGAGTACCCGTCGGGCGACTACGTGGTGCGGCCCCTCGACGGGTTCTCGGCCCGGATCCCCGACGGCGCCCTGGCCCTCCTCCTCGGTCCGAGCGGCTGCGGGAAGACCACCCTGCTGTCGTGCCTCGCGGGGATCCTGACCCCCGACGCCGGCGCCATCCGTCACGGCGCCACGGAGGTGACGGCGCTGCACGGGAGCGGGCTCACCCGCTACCGCCGGCACGGCGTGGGCCTGGTCTTCCAGGCCTTCAACCTGGTGCCGTCGCTCACCGCGCTCGAGAACGTGGTGCTGCCCCTGCGCTGCGCCGGGACCGGGGTGCGCGAGGCCCGGCGACGCGCTCGGGAGCTCCTCGAGCAGGTCGGGCTCGGCGAACGGGCCCACCACCATCCCGACCGCCTGTCGGGCGGGCAGCAGCAGCGGGTGGCCATCGCGCGGGCGCTGGCGCTGGACCCGCCGCTGCTGCTCGCCGACGAACCCACCGCCCACCTCGACTACGTCCAGGTGGAGTCCACGCTGCGCCTCCTGCGCGGCCTCGCCCAGCCCGGCCGGGTGGTCGTGATCGTGACCCATGACGACCGCCTCCTCCCATTGGCCGACCAGGTGGTCGAACTGGTCCCCCACCGCGCACCCGACGCTGGTGTCCCGACCGGGGTCGACCTCGCGGACGGCGCCACGCTCTTCCGACAGGGCGATCCGAGCGACGTCGTCTACGTGGTCGAGGCGGGCTGCATCGTCATCCAGCGGGAGCTGTCCGACGGCACGACCGACGAGCTTCGCCGCGTGGGGCCCGGTGGGTTCTTCGGGGAGATGGGCCCGCTCTTCGGGCTGCCCCGTTCGGCGACCGCGGTCGCCGCGGGGCAGACCCACCTGACCGGGTACCCGGTGGCCGCGTTCAAGGACTACCTGGGTGTCGACGGCCTCGAGCAGCTGATCGGCCGACCGGCCACCGCCCCCTCGGCCGCGGCGCCCCCGGAGGGTGCCGCCGGAGCCAGCCCGCAGGGCGCGCCGTGACCCGGGGGTGGCGGCCCGCAACGCCGCGCTCAGCGGTCGCAGCGCCAGTCGGGCTTCACCAGGTACGACGCACCGGTCGCCCGAGCGAAGTCGTGGTGGTCCTCGCCGCGCCACGCGACCGGCCCGTCGGGTGCTCCCACGCCGGGGACCACGCCCTTCCGGGTCTGGGCCCGGAGCCCGTCGTCAGCCCTCCGGAGGTAGCCGGTGTGTCGCCGCCACCCCTCGGCGTCCCAGCTCTCGAGCACCGCCCACGGCTCCGTCAGGACCCTGCTGCCGTGGAGGAGCACCAGGCCGTCGCCGAGGTCGCCGCCGACAGGCAGGCAACGGTCGCCGGTGCCGACCGGCTCGCTCCACCCCTCCTCGAACCGCCGGGCCAGGTGCAGCCCGCCGTCGACCACGGACACCGCGATGTCCGCCCGCGGGACGAACACCGTGCGACCGCACTCGTCACGGGCGCGCCCGAGGAGGCAGGCCGCGTCGAGCTCGGCCACCCCGTACAGCTGGAGGATGCGGAGGTCGCACCCGCCCGCCCGGCACGCGTCCTCCAGGAAGCGTTCGAGGGAGGCGGGCAGCGGGTACCCGCCGGTCGCCGCGATCATCCGTTCGGGCAGGACCGCGTCGACCTCCGGTGCGGTGACCGTCACCACGAGGTCGGCGAGCCACAGCGGCTGCGCGAGGACGATGGCGCACATCCCCTCCTCCCGGGCCAGCCCCAGGGCGCGGCGGGCCACCGGAAGGCTGAGGTAGGAGTCGACCTGGACGCCGAAGGAGTAGTCGCCGGTGGCGGCCGGGTAGCCGTTGAGCACCAGGGGCGGCCGATCACCGAGGAGCTCGAGCAGCTCCGGCCAACGCTGCGCCACCTCGGCCACCATGTCGGCGCCTCCGCCGACCCCCGCTCGCCGGAGGAACCGGTAGCCGTCGGGTCCTGTCCGGGTCGTGCCGGCGGAGTAGCTCAACACATCCCCCGGTCGAAGATCCCGTGCCACGGAGGGAGATTGTTCCATGCCGGTTGAGGTCCAGGAAGCCACCAGTGAGGCGGATCGCCACGAGGTCTACCGGTTCCGCTACGAGCTGTACTGCGAGGCCCAGGGCGTGCTCGGCCACCTCGCCGATCACTCGTCCCGCCATCTGCGCGACCCGGACGACGATCGGTCCACGCTCTTGGTGGCACGCGACGGCGGACGGATCGTCGGCACGATCCGGGCCACCTGGGGTGAGGACGGACCGTTCTCGCCCCAGATGCACGAGGAACTGCCCCTGGGCCTGCTCGACGGCGTGACCGACCCGTCGTCCGTGCTGGTGCTCTCCCGGTTCCTCGTCGCCGAGTCGTACCGGGGCGGAGCGGCGTCGTCCGACCTGATCGTGGCCGTCGCGGCGGCAGCCCTCAGTCGCCGCGTGGAAGTCGTGGTGGGCGACTGCGAGCCGCACCTGCTCGCCTACTACCGCTCGCTCGGCTTCCGCCCCTTCGGCACCCTGAGCTGCCACGCCACCTCGGTGCTGGTGCCGCTGATCCTCCTCGTGGGCGATCGCGACCACCTCGACCGCGTGGGGTCACCCGTCCCGCTCCTGGTCCCCGAGGACTACTGCCCCGCCCCCTCCCGGGAGCTGATGGCCGTGCTCGACGGGGCGGCGGTGGCGACCCTCGACGGTGAGGAGGGCCGACGTCGCGTCGAGGCCGTCCTGCAGCAGGCCGCCGTCATGCCCACGCTCCTGGAGGACCTCGGTCCCGATGCGACCGACCGCCTCTGGGAGGAGGGGGCCGTGCTGCACTTCGCCCGGGGGGACCTGCTCATCGGGGAGGGCACCTCGACGCGGACGCTGTACGCCCTGCTCGACGGGCTCGTGGAGGTCGAGTGCGACGGTCGGGTCGTCAGCCTGCTGAGCGGTGGCGACGTGGTCGGCGAGATGGCCATGCTGCTTGATCGCCCCCGGACGGCCACGGTGCGCGCCGTCCAGACGGGCACCGCTCTGGCGCTGTCGGACCGGGCCATCGCCCGCCTCCTGGCCGAGCACCCCCACCTCGCCGCCCGTGTGCTCTGGAACCTGTCCCGAGTGCTCGCCTTCAAGGTCGCGTCGGCCGAGCGGGGCACCTGAGCCCGGGCGGATTCGAGCGGCGCGCGATGCGCCATGGTCGACTGCCATCGCCCAGACGTCGTCGAGCTCGCCGTCCCAGGCGAGCACGGCGATGAGCTCGTCGTGGGTGGCGGGGACGCGGAGCCGGGCCGCGTACCGGTTGATGGGTGTCGGCCGGTTGGCCACCGCCTCGGCCCTGGCCGCGGCCTGTGCGTCGAGCACGGCCATGGCGCGAGGCCGGTGCTCGTCCCACGTCTGATGCCGACGCCGCGCTTCACGACCGTCGTCGGGGCTCACCCCGAACGCGCAACTCCC
>CAZIVZ010000229.1:0-5778 GCA_964542495.1 uncultured Aquihabitans sp. | reverse complement strand
CCAAGCTGACCGACTTCTTCCGCGACCAGTTCCCCAAGGACGACGACGACTCGGACTTCGTGTACCGCCAGGCCATCCGGGCCAAGGCCTACGACTCGCTCCGTGGCCTCCTGCCCGCGGCCAGCCTGTCGAACGTGGGCATCTACGGCTCGGGCCAGGCCTACGAATCGCTGCTGTTGCGGATGCGCTCGCACCCGCTGCCGGAGGCCCGCACCTACGCCGACCTCATGCTGCACGAGCTGCGCAAGGTCATCCCGTCGTTCCTGAAGCGGGTGGACCTGGCGGACCGGGGCGTGGCGTGGAGCACCTACCTCGCCACCAACCGCACCGCCATGGACGAGCTGGCCGAGCGGATCTTCCCGCCGGCGGAGACCCCGGCCGACGACGCCCCGCTGGTGACGCTCACCGACTTCGACCCCGACGCCGAGACCCGGCTCGTGGCCGCCATGCTCTACGCCCACACCCACGTGCCCGAGGTGCAGGTCGAAGCGAGGGTGCGGGCGATGTCGGCCGAGGAGCGACTCCAGGTCGTTCGGGCCTACACGGGCGATCGCACCAACCGTCGGCACCGTCCGGGCCGCGCCCTGGAGCGGTCGGGCTACCGCTTCGACGTGCTCGCCGACTACGGCGCCTTCCGGGACCTCCAGCGCCACCGGATGCTCACCCTGGAGTGGCAACAGCTCGGCCCCCGGCACGGGTTCACGCGGCCCGAGGCGGTCGACCTGGCCGGCCAGACCGATGCCTTCGACCGGGCCATGGAGCGCTCGGCCGCCCTGCACGACCTGCTCGAGCCGCGGTTCCCTGCCCAGGCGCCCTACGCGGTGTCGCTGGCGTACAAGGTGCGCTTCGTCATGCAGATGAACGTGCGGGAGGCCGTCCACCTGCTCGAGCTGCGCAGCGGTCCCCAGGGACACCCCACCTACCGGGCGGTGGCCCAGGAGATGCACCGCCTGATCGCGGAGGAGGCCGGCCACCACGCCGTGGCCGAGCTGATGCGCTACGTGGACCACTCGCCCGAGCCCGGTCTGGAGCGCCTCGACGCCGAACGGCGTGCTGAGGCTCGCCGACTCGGGGGCACTGCCTGAGGGTGCGGACGCCGTTGCACCGTGCGGGGGTGACGGCTTTCACCGCTCCGGATCGCCCGTCGATGCGGAAGCCACCCATCCCGCGCGTAGTATCCGCCCGCGGCGTGCGATGCGCCGCACGAACCACCGGGTTCCCGGCTCGACGAAGGAAGACATGGCTGACGACGAAGTGCTCGACGACGACGTGAGCGAGGACGTGGAAGGCGACGACGAGGACGACGTCGCCTTCGACGACGACCTCGGCGACGCCGACGACCTCGAGGGCGACGATGTGGACGTCGTGGTCGGGGTGGTGGACGTCGATGTCGACGTGGTCGACGACGAAGACGAAGACGTCGTGGTCGTACCGGCCAAAGGCCGGTCCGAGGAGGACGAGGACGACGACGACGAGGCCGACCCCGACGACGTCGAGGAGGACCTCGACACCATCTTGCGCGACCGGATCGCGGCCGGGGCCGACGAGGAGGACGAAGACGAAGACGAGGTCGTGGCCGATCAGCCCGACGGCCCCGATCGCGTCGCGCCGCGCGCCGCCGAGGAGTTCTCCTGCCCGGAGTGCTTCCTGCTCGTCCGCCGCAGCCAGTTCAGCGCCAAGCGCACCGACTGCCCGGGAGGCCTCGACGGCGAGGACTGCCCCATGAAGCAGCGCTTCGCCTGACCCCATCCCTGATTGGGGGTGGCGGGCACAGGTCGGTCAACATGGACGTCGTGTCCGACCAGAAGCACCCCGTCCAGCAAGCCGTGGAGTACGCCCTGTACGCGCCGCTGGGCTTCGCCCTCGAGGCCAAGCGCCTCTTGCCCACCTTCGTGGCGCGCGGGCGTCAGCAGGTGCAGATGGCCAAGGTGGTCGGGCACTTCGCCGTCACCCAGGGCGAGAAGGAGGCCAAGGTCCGCCTGGCCAAAGTCCACGACCAGGCCGAGACCGTCCTCGCAGAGCTGGGACTGCGTGGTACCGCCGTGGCCGAGACATCCACGGCGGTCGGATCGCCACGTGGGCCCGTCGAGGTCGACCGCCCCGTCACCAGCCCGGCACCGGCCCGGTCGAGCGCGGCGGCCGCCGACCTGCCCATCGCCGACTACGACAGCCTGGCCGCCTCGCAGGTGATCCCGAGGCTAGAGGGCCTCGAGCCCACCGAGCTCGAGGCCGTCCGTCGCTACGAAGCCACGCACCGGGGACGCAAGACCATCCTCGGCAAGGTCGACCAGCTGCAGGGTCGGTAAGCCGGTGGAGGGTGCGCGGGCGGCCACCCATGCCGACCTGAGCGCGCTCGAGCGGTTGATCCGCCAAGCCACCGTGGAGCTGCGGGCGCAACGAGGCGGCATGGTCTGGAGCGTGCGCGAGGCGCATCCGGAGCCCGTGCGAGCTCAGATCGAGAGCGCCCTCGGCGGTGAGGACCCGGCGGCGCGCCTGGTGGTGGGGACCGTCGACGACACGGTGGTGGGATACGGCTGGGCCCGGGTGGAGGAGCTCCACGACGGCAGCCGGCTGCTCGTGATCTCCGATCTCTACACCGAGCCCGACGCCCGGGCGATCGGGGTGGGGGAGGCCATGATGGACCTGCTGGAAGCCGAAGCCCGCGCCGCGGGTGCGATCGGCATCGACGCCATCGCCCTGCCCGGCGACCGTCACACCAAGAACTTCTTCGAGACGTTCGGGCTGACCGCACGCGCCATCGTGGTGCACCGCGCCCTTGCCCCGCAGCCGGGAGATCCTGCGTGATGACCGGTCCCGAGCTGGGTGTGAGCGCGGTGGTGGTCGACGACGGGCGACTGCTGCTCGTTCGGCGGCGCAACGCCCCGGGACCCGGTACCTGGGCGGCGCCGGGCGGGTCGGTGGTCGCCGGTGAGACCCTGGCCGAGGCCGTCACCCGGGAGCTGCGGGAGGAGACGGGGCTCGAGGGCGTGTGCGGGCCGCTCATCGGGGTGCTGGAGCTGCTGTCCGAGGAGGCGGACGACCGCCATGTGGTGCTTCTCGGCTTCGAGGTCACGCTCCTGGGCGGCGGCGACCCGGTGGCGGGCGACGACGCCACCGGCGCCCGCTGGGTGCCGCTGGCGGACGTGGCCGATCTGGCACTCGCGCCCGGCCTCGCCGAGTTCCTCCACGACCACGCCATCATCGCCACCATCACCTGATCCGGCGCCGCATGAGCGCGGTGGTGCCCGGACCGAAGCCCGGGCACCGTGACCGATCCGATGGGGGAGCGGGCCCTACTTGCCCTTCCAGACGGGATCGCGCTTCTCGATGAAGGCGTTGAGGCCCTCGGCGAAGTCCTCGGTGCCGAACATCTTGACGATGCCGTCGCCGGAGAGCTTCCAGCCCACCTCGTCGGGCTGGTCGGTGGCCTCCAGCACGATCTTGCGGCTCTCGCGCACCGCCAGGGGGGCGGCCTGGGTGATCTGCTCGGCCAGCTCCAGGGCGCCGGCGAGGGCCTCACCCTCGGCGGTGAGCTTGTTCACCAAGCCGTAGTGGTGGGCGCGCTCGGCCGGGAAGTCGAGCCGCCCGGTCAGGGCGAGCTCCATCGCGATGTTGCGGGGGAGCTTGCGAGGGAGCCGGAACAGGCCGCCGGCCGCGGCCACCAGGTTGCGCTTGACCTCGGGGATGCCGAAGACCGCCGTCTCGGAGGCGACCACCATGTCGCAGGCCAGCACCAGCTCGGTGCCTCCGGCCAGGGCGGGGCCGTCGACCGCCGCGATCACCGGCTTGGTCCGCTCCCGCTGCACGAAGCCGCCGAAGCCGCCCTTCTGGGTGGTCATCCCGCCGGGGTCGACCGACATCTGCTTGAGGTCGGCGCCGGCGCAGAAGATCCAGCCCTTGTCGGTCTGGGCACCGGTGAGGATCCCCACCCACGCGCTGTCGTCGGCCTCGAGCTGGTCGATGGCCGCCTCGATGCCTTGGGCGACATCGGTGTTGACGGCGTTCCGGGCGCCCGGGCGGTTGATGGTGATGACGGCAACGTGGCCGCGCAGTTCGTAGTCGACGGTCATGCGCGGCACGTTACCCGCCGCTTGACCGACCAGTCAGGTTGGCGCCCCAGGCGGCTAGGTCGGGATGTCGCCCTCGGCTTCGGGCGAAGGAGCCTCGGGCGCAGGGGCCTCGGGCGCAGGGGCCTCGGGCGCAGGGGCCTCGGCCGCAGAAGCCTCGGCCGGCGGATCCACCGTGGCGGCCTCGGGGGCAGGGGACTCGGTGGGCGCGTCGACCACGATGGCTTCCACCACCGTGACCTCGGTGGCCACCGTCGCCCCGGTGAACTCATCGACCAGGGCGACCGCCTCCACGACCTCTACGACCTCCACCACCTCGGCCACCTCGGCCACCTCGGCCGTGGCCGGCTTGGGCGGCCTCGGGGGGCGGGGGGCGCCCCCCTTGCGACCTCCGGCGGCGCCGGGACGACTGCCGCGCCGGCGTGGGGCGTCGGCAGGGGCCTCGATGCCGAACGCCTCGGCCACCTTGGGGATGCGACCGGCGACCCGGGTGACGGCGGCGACGAGCTCCGGCGACGGCGTCTCGGGGCGAGAGGCGGGCACCACGGTGAGGCGCACCGGCGAGAAGGAGAGGGCGTCGAGCACGGTGGCCCAGCGATCCACGATGGTCTCCGCCGTGAGGGCGGCGCCGGCCGCCTCGCTGAGCTTGCCGGCCAAGTCGGCGGGCAGGGGCGCGCCGGCCTTGGGCGGGCGGGAGCTGAGCCGCAGGGCCCGGACCACCCGGCCGTCGGCGAGGGTCTCGGCGATCTCGGCCAGCCAGGCCGACTGCTCCTGGTCGACCCGCCGCGCGAGGCCCTCACGGATCTGGGCGGCCAGGGCCCGGCTCTCGTCGTCTTTGGCGCCGGTGTCGGCCGCCACCACGACCGAGCGCAGGTCGCGGAGGTCGAGCTCGTCGAGGTCGGCCACCGCGGCTTCGGCACGGTCTCGCCACTCCGCGGCGCGAAGGGCGGGCAGGAGGCGTTCGGCGACCGTGAGCAGGGCGTCGGGCTTCACCTCGGGACGACCCTCGGCGCGGGCCTCCTCGTTCATCTTGTCGACGGCCTGGCGGACGGCGGGCACGCCGCCGCGCAGCACCTGCTCGGCGATCACCTGCTCCTCTGGCGCCAGGAGGTCGAGCGCGGCCTTGCGGTGGGTGCGACCCGGACGCAGCCGCTTGGCCTTGGGCTTGGGCGGGGGAGCGGGGCGCTCGCGACGGGGACGATCCGGACGTTCCCCGCGGGGCCCGCCGCCACGCTCGCCACCGGACCGCTCGCCGCGGGGCGCACCGGCACGATCGCTGCGCGGGCCGCCTTCGCGGCGGGGGCCGCGGTCGCCTTCACGACGCGGGCCACGGTCGCCATCTCGTCGGGGACCGCGATCACCGCGATCACCGCGATCACGGCGATCGCCACCCCGTTTGGGTGCGAGCGTGGTGGTGACCAGCTGGTCGTCCTTGAGCTCCTTGGGAGCCAGCTCGATCAGGCCCTCCACAGGACGGTGCTTGGCCTTGGGTGCGGTGACCCCCAGCACGTCGGTGCCGTCGAGCGTGGTCTCCACCTCGGCGCGCAGGACATCGCCCACCGCGGCATCCCCTGGCAAGAGGGAACCGGCGAGCACCCCCTTGGGCTGCTTGGCCCCGGCGGCACGCCAGGTCCAGGTGCCGTCGTCTCGGGTGCTGGTGAGCTCGATGTCGATCCTGCGGGACATAGGGCTACGAACCTACTCGGTCCGC
>CAZIVZ010000228.1:0-5783 GCA_964542495.1 uncultured Aquihabitans sp. | reverse complement strand
CCCAGCACGGCGCCGAGGTCCGCCACCAGCTCGATCGCGTGGCCGACCTCGTCCTGGGCCTCTCCGAACGCCAAGCGGTGCAGCACGGCGAGGTGGCCGCGTCGCTCGACCAGACGCTGCGGGCCACCGCCGGGCTCGCCGACACCACCGCCCACCTGCGCGAGGCGCTGGCCAGCCCCAAGGCGCGCGGCCAGTGGGGCGAGCGCATGGCCGACGACGTGCTCCGGCTCGCCGGCTTCGTCGCGGGGGTCAACTACCGCCGCCAGGTGGCCGTCGCCGGGGGGACGATCCCCGACGTCACGTTCCTCCTCCCGGGCGAGCTCCTGCTCCACATGGACGTGAAGTTCCCGCTCGACAACTACCTCCGGGCCTCCACCGCGCCGTCGGCGGCCGAGCGGCGCACCGCCGAGGTGGCCTTCGTCCGAGACGTGCGGGGACGGGTCAAGGAGCTGGCCACCCGGGGCTACGTCCAGCCGGGGGTCACGGTGGACCACGTGCTGCTGTTCGTCCCCAACGAGGCGGTGTACGGCGCGGCCCACCAGCTCGATCCCACGCTGGCCGACGTGGCCCTCCGCCACAAGGTGGTGCTGTGCTCGCCGTTCACCCTGTTCGCCGTGCTCGGCGTGATCCGCCAGTCGGTGGAGGCCCACGAGGTGGCGCGGGCGTCCGACGAGATCCTCGAGCGGCTGGCCGGGTTCGGGCACCAGTGGGACCGCTTCGGCGAGCAGCTCGACGTGGTGGCCAAGCGCCTCGACACCGCGCAGCGCGGCTTCGAGGAGCTCGCCGGGCCCCGGCGGCGCCAGCTCCAGCGAGAGGTGGACCGTGTGGCGGACCTGCGCGCCCGCCGAGGCCTGGTCCCCACCGCCGACCACGGCGACCGGCCCCACCTCGCGCCCGTGGACCACGCCTCGCGCGCCGGCTGAACGCCCACGAGGCCCGATGGGGACCCTCGCTAGGGTGAGGCCGTGCCCGGCCCCTACTTCTTGACCACGCCGATCTACTACGTGAACGACGTGCCCCACATCGGCCACGCCTACACGAGCGTCACGGCCGACGCCCTGGCCCGCTGGCACCGCCTCCTCGGCGACGACGTCTTCTTCCTCACCGGCACCGACGAGCACGGCCTCAAGGTGGCCCGGGCCGCCGAGGCCCAGGGCCGCACCCCGAAGGAGCACGCCGACGCCACCGCGGCCCGGTTCCGCGAGACCTGGGAGCTGCTCGACGTGGTGCCGGATCGCTTCATCCGCACCACCGACCCCGATCACGCCGTGGCGGTGCGGGCGTTCCTCCAGCAGGTCTACGACAACGGCCACATCTACCGCGACGCCTACGCCGGGTGGTACTGCGTGGCCTGCGAGGCGTACTACGCCGAGGACGAGCTGCTGCCCAACCCCGACGGCGGGCCGGGGCTCGACCCGATCCACGAACGCCCGGCCGAGTGGTTCGAGGAGGACAACTGGTTCTTCCGGCTTTCCGCGTTCGAGCAGCCGCTGCTCGACTGGTACGCCGCCAACCCCGATGCGGTGGGACCGGTCGGGAAGCGCAACGAGGCGCTCGGGTTGATCCGTGGTGGCCTCACCGACATCTCCATCAGCCGATCGTCGATCGACTGGGGGGTACCCATCCCGTGGGACGAGAGCCAGGTCTTCTACGTCTGGTACGACGCCCTCATCAACTACGCCACCGCGGTCGGCTACGGATCTGATCCCGAGCGCTTCGCCACCTGGTGGCCCCACGTGCACCACCTGCTGGCCAAGGACATCTTGCGCTTCCACTGTGTGTACTGGCCGGCCATGTTGCTGGCGGCCGGTGAGGCACCGCCGGCGCACCTCAACGTGCACGGCTACCTCACCGTGGGCGGCAAGAAGATGTCCAAGACCAGCCTCAACCAGATCTTCCCGGCCGACCTCGTGGCCGACTTCGGGGTCGACGGGTTCCGCTACCACTTCCTGCGCGACAACGCGTTCGGGCCCGACGGCGACTTCAGCTACGAGGCCATGGTGGCCCGGTTCAACGCCGACCTGGCGAACAACTTCGGCAACCTCCTCAGCCGCGTGGCGACGGTGGTGGCCAAGCAGTGCGACGGCATCGGACCCGCGCCGCGTCCCGACAGCCCGCTGGCCCCGCTGGCCGCAGAGTGCTTGCGCGACACCATGCAGGCGTGGGAGGCGGTGCAGCCCTCGCACGCGCTGGAGGCAACCTGGCGCCTCATCCACGAGGCCAACTCCCTCCTCGAGGAGACCGAGCCGTGGAAGGCCGAGCCCGGTCCGGAGGTCGACGGCGTGCTCGGCGATGCACTCGAGGTGCTGCGGCTGGTGTCCATCCTCGCCAGCCCCGCGCTCACCCGGGCCACCGCCGAGGTGTGGCGGCGGATCGGCCTGACCGGCTCGCCCAGCGACCACGCGCTCCCCGAAGCCGCGGCGTGGGGCGGCTATCCCGGCGGTCTGCCGGTGGAGAAGGGCGCCCCGCTGTTCCCCCGCCTCAAGCCCCCCGCCTGACCGTGTCCGATCGCCCGGTCTGGATCGACAACCACTGCCACCTCCACCACGGCGACGGCCGGGAGGCTGACGCGGCCGAGGTGGCCGATGCGGTGGCCGGCGCCCGCGCCGCCGGCGTCGAGCGGATGATCACCGTGGGCTGCGACGTCGGCGACTCCCGCGCCGCCCTGGCCGTGGCCGCCGCCCACGCCGGGGTGTACGCCACGGTGGGGGTGCACCCCCACGAGGCCAGTGGCGGCATCGAGGGGCTCGAGGCCCTCCTGGGCGAGCCCGGCGTGGTGGCCGTGGGCGAGTGCGGGCTCGACTACCACTACGACCACTCGCCCCGGGAGGTCCAGCGCGAGGTGTTCGCCGCCCAGGTGGCGCTGGCCCACGCCCACCACCTGGCCCTGGTGGTCCACACGCGCGAGGCATGGGACGACACGTTCGACGTCCTGGCCGCCGAGGGCGTGCCGGCCCGCACCGTCTTCCACTGCTTCACCGGGGGGCCCGACGAGGTGCGTCGGTGCCTCGACGTCGGCGCCATGGTGTCCTTCAGCGGGATCGTCACCTTCAAGACGGCGTCGGACGTGCGAGAGGCAGCGGCATGGTGCCCGCTCGACCGCGTGCTGGTGGAGACCGATTCGCCGTTCCTCGCACCGGTGCCCCACCGGGGCCGGCGCAACCACCCGGGCCTGCTGCCGGTGGTGGGGGCAGCCCTGGCCGAGGCGAGGGGTGAACCGGTGGAGCTGTTGGCCGAGGCCACCTGGGCCAACGCGGCCCGCACCTACGGCCTGGGCTGAATCCCAACCCACATTGCGGTTTGGTGACGGAACTGCGTAACGTCGCCGACTCATGCACGTCGACGGCCCTGCCACCGAGATCCCCCTCGTGGATCGCCCGCGCCGCAATCGCTGGCAGCGGGTGCTGTGCCTCGGGTTCCTCCCGCTGCTCGCCGTCCCGCTGCTGTTGGTGCGCGGGCCGTCTGCTCCCGTCGGCCGCACGGCTCCCGTGGCGCTCCACTCGGTCACCGGTGTGCCGGCGCACACCGCCACCACGGCTGCGCCGGTCCGGTCGGCTGCCGCCCCAGCCGCTCTGCGTCGGGCCACCACCAACGTGCCCGCACCCACGACCACCAGCACCACGACCACCACCGAGGTGGTCGTGCCCGAGCCGAAGGCCGCATCGCCGTCCCCGACGGCGCCCCCCACCACCGCCCCGCCCGCCACCGTGCCGCCCACCACGGCGGCCCCGCGGCCTGCTCCCGCCACGACCACGACCACGACCACGACCACGGCGCCACCGACCACGACCACCACCACGGCACCGCGCCCGGTCTCGCCCAACCGGCAGAGCGGCCAGGCCACCTGGTACCGCTGGAAGCGCGGCAACTGTGCGCACAACACCCTCCCCCGGGGCACCAGGGTCACGGTCACCGCGGTGGCCACGGGCCGCACCGCCACCTGCGTGGTGGGCGATCGCGGCGCCTTCCGCGACCCCACGATCATCGATCTCGATGCCTCGGTGTTCGAGCAGATCGCGCCCCTCGGCGCGGGGCGGATCGCCGTCGTCGTCTCCTGGTAGCACCCGCCGCGCCGGGCTCCTGGTCGGTCGCCCGGCCATGATGCGGTCGTGACCCACACCCGCACCACGCTGGCTGCGCTCCTCGAGCAGCACGGGCTCGGGCCCAGCCGCGCCCTCGGGCAGAACTTCGTGGTCGATCCCAACACGGTCCGGCGGATCGCCCGCCTGGCGGCCGTGGGGCCCGGTGACCACGTGGTGGAGATCGGGGCGGGGCTCGGCTCGCTCACCTTGGCGCTGGTGGAGACGGGCGCGTCGATCACCGCGGTGGAGCTCGACCGCCACCTGGTGCCCGTGCTGCGCAACGTGGTCGACGGCCTCCCGGTGCGGGTGGTCGAGGGTGACGCCCTGCGCCTGGACTGGCCGGCGCTGCTGGCCGCCCACGAGCGCTGGACCCTCGTGGCCAACCTCCCGTACAACGTGGCCACCCCCCTGGTGCTCGACCTGTTGGCGGGGGTGCCAGCGATCGAGCGCATGCTGGTGATGGTCCAGATGGAGGTGGGGGAGCGCCTGGCAGCGCCACCCGGCTCGGGCGCCTACGGCATCCCCTCGGTCAAGGTGGCGCTGCGGGCCACGGCCAAGGTGGTGGGCAAGGTCGGCCCCGACGTCTTCCTGCCGCGCCCGCGCGTCGACTCGGCCCTGGTGGAGGTGGTGCGACTCCCCTCGCCGGCCACCGACGCCGACCCGGACCTCCTGGTCGAGCTGGTGGAGGCGGCGTTCAACCAGCGCCGCAAGATGCTGCGCCGGTCCCTGGCCGCCCGGGTCCGCCCCGAGGCCTTCGCCGCAGCGGGGATCGACCCCACCGAGCGCCCCGAGCGCCTCTCGGTGCAGGACTGGGGACGGCTCACCCACGCCGTGGGCGACCTGGGCCCGCCCAGCTCCTGAGGGGCCGTACCATCGCCCGGTGCTCGAACCCACCGTCGTCTCGGCCCCGGCGAAGCTCACCGTCTCGCTGCGCATCGTGGGTGTGCGTCCCGACGGCTACCACCTGATCGATGCCGAGATGGTCACCGTCGACCTGGCCGACGAGCTGGCCTTCTCGGCGGGTGACGGGCTCGAGGTCGTCGGTGCCACCGGCCTGGTCGTCTCCGCCGACGACGACAACCTGGTCCGCCGGGCACTGCGCCTCGTGGGCAGGACAGCCCACGTGCGCCTCACCAAGGCGATCCCCGCCGGCGCCGGGCTGGGCGGCGGATCGGCCGATGCCGCCGCCGTGCTGCGCTGGGCGGGGTTCGACGACCTCGAACGCGCAGCCACCCTGGGCGCCGACGTGCCGTTCTGCGTCCGCGGCGGGCGGGCCCGGGTGACCGGGATCGGTGAGGTCCTGGAGCCGCTGGACCACGTCGAGGGGAGCTTCACCCTGGTCACGCCGCCGTTCGGTTGCGCCACGCCCGCCGTCTACCGGGCCTGGGACGACCTGGGAGGCCCCACGGCGCCGGGCCCCAACGACCTGGAACCGGCCGCGCTCGCGGTGGAGCCGCGCCTCGCCCGCTGGCGCGACGACCTGCGTCGGGCCACCGGCAAGGTGCCGGTGCTGGCCGGGTCGGGCAGCACCTGGTTCGTGCCGGGCGCCTTCCCCGAAGCCGGGCGGGTGGTCCGCGCGGTCGGTCCCTGCTGACGTGCCCGTCGGTTGGTGCGGCCACCCGGCGCCCCGCTAGGTTGGCGCCACCATGGGTTCACTGATCAAGAAGCGCCGTAAGCGCATGCGCAAGAAGAAGCACAAGA
>CAZIVZ010000227.1:0-5783 GCA_964542495.1 uncultured Aquihabitans sp. | reverse complement strand
TGGCCGAGAAGGTCATCACCAAGGCCAAGAAGGGCGGGCTGCACAACCACCGCCAGGTGGTGAGCTACCTGAACGACAAGGAGATCGCCGCCAAGCTGTTCGACGACGTCGGGCCCCGCTATGCCGATCGCAACGGTGGCTACACCCGCATCTTGAAGCTGGGCCCCCGCCAGGGCGACAACGCGCCGATGGCGCGCATCGAGCTGGTCTGACCCGCACCGGCCGCCGGGCCGGACCGAGGCTTCACCCGAGGGACCTGTTCCGGCAGGTCCCTCGGCGCGTCCGGGTTCAGGGATCGCCGAGGCGGCGGGCCAGCTCGTCGTCGAGGTCCTGACGAGGCGGGCGTGCGATCGTGACATGCGCCGAGCGTGGGGCCGCCTGCACCAGAATCGGCACCATGTCCCCCCAGAGCTTCCGCCGGTCCCTCGCGCCCACGGTGGCGGTGGCGGTGGCGGTGGTGCTGGTGGCCTGCGGGAGCGAGGCGGCCCCCGGCCCGGTCGCGTCGGGGGCGCCCCCCACCGTGGCCTCGGCCGAGCCGGCGGCCGGTCCGGCACCTGGGGCCGCGCCGTCCACGGTCGATGGCCTCAGCGCCGCCGAGCTGCGCGAGGCCGTGGAGGCCCCAGAGCCCGCGGGACGGGCCCGGGCGGCAGGGCCCGTGGCCCAGCCGGTGCGCCTGGCCAGCGGCACCACCGTCTGGCGGGTCCGGATCCCCGGCCGGTTCCCGGTTCGATCAGCCCGGGTGGTGGTGTCGGTGGGCGGGCGGCGACTCGGTGAGGGCGTGCCCGGCTCGCACCTGGAGGGACTGGTGGCGGTGACGCGCGATCCCGAGCCGATCGTGAGCGGAGCACGGGTCACCTACGGGTCATCCGGCGGACCCACGGTGGATGCCGGGCGCCTGGCGGTGCGGCGATGACCGCCGAGCGTGCTTCGCAGCGCGCACCGGTCCGCAGACGGCATCGCCTGGCCGCCGCGCTGGCCGTGGCCGCGTCCCTCGTGACCGGGCCGCCCCTGGTCTCGCCGCCGGCCGCCGCGGCGGCTCCGGGAGACGCCACGGCCACGGTGGATCCGGGAGCTACCGGCCCAAACGCGGTGGAGGAGCTGCGCTACGACCTCGGCGCCGAGGCCTTCCAGCCCGACGGGTTCCCCGGAAGGGTGGAGCTCGAGGGGGCGATCTACGCGCCGCGCACCATCTCGGGCCGGGCGCCGGTGGTGATCCTGCTCCATGGTCGCCACGTCACCTGTGCCTCCGACACCGACGCCGATCTGCGCTGGCCCTGCCCGGCGGGGCTGCCCGAGGTACCGAGCTACCTCGGCTACGGCGTCCTGGGGCGGAACCTGGCGAGCCACGGGTACGTGGTGGTGTCGATCGGTGCCAACGGTGTCAACGCCGTGGACGGCTTCCTCGCCGATGGCGGCGCCGCCGCGCGCGCCCAGCTCGTCCTCGAGCACCTGCGTCGGCTGCGGGCGTGGGACGAAGGTTCCGCCGGCTCGGCGTTCAGCAGCCGGTTCGCCGGTCACCTCGATCTGGGACGGGTGGGCCTGATGGGCCACTCCCGAGGTGGCGAGGGCGTGGTGGCCGCCGCGCAGCTGAACCAGCGGATCGGGTCGCCGTTCGGGATACGCGCCGTGCTGGCCCTGGCGCCGGTGGACTTCGGCCGCCGTGTGCTCGCCGGCGTCCCGCTCGGCGTGGTGCTCCCGTACTGCGACGGCGACGTGTCGGACCTCCAGGGCGCCTCGTACTACGACGACGCCCGCTACGCGAGCCCCGGTGACCCCGCGCCGAAGATGACCGCGCTGCTCTACGGCGCCAACCACAACTTCTTCAACTCGGTGTGGACCACGGGTCCCGGCTCGGGCGACGACACCGAGTTCTTCGGTCCCATCGACGAGGAGCCGCGGGCCGCTGGCGCGACGGACCCCTGCGCTTCGGGCTCTGCGCATCGGCTCTCGCCCACGGTTCAGGAGCAGGCCGGCGCCGTGCTGGTGGGCGGGTTCCTGCGCCGCCATGTCGGCGGTGAGGTGGGCCTCACCCGCTTCGTCACCGGCACAGCGCCGGTGCCGGCCTCGGCGGGCGTCGCTCGGTGGGCGGTCGCCCACCACGAGCCCGACCGCCTCGACATCGCCCGCTTCGACGCCGCCGACCAGGCGAGGGTGAACCGCTTCGGCGGGCTCGCCTCGCTCACCGGCCTCCCATCGACCCTGGTGTGCGACGCCAGCTCCACCGAGATCGGCGAGGTGACCGCCCCGTCGCAGGGGTCGGCCACACCGTGCCCGGGCGCGGCGATGCTCCGCGCCACCAACGTCACCGGTGTGCTCGATGTGGCCTGGCGCGGGCGCGCCACCGTGGTGCGCGAGCCGCTCCACCCGTCGGGGGTCGACGTGCGGCGGTTCGACGGCGTTCGCCTCCGGGTCGCCGTGACCGACGACGCACGCAACGCCACGCGGGATCGCCAAGACCTCCGCGTGGTGCTGGAGGATCGGCGCGGTCGTCGGGCCGCGGTGGCGGTGGGGGACCGCACCGGCGCGCTGGTGCGGGTGAACCAGGGGCAGGTGGGCCACGCCCTGCTCAACGGGATCCGGCTCCCCCTCGCCGAGTTCCGTGGGGTCGACCTGAGCGCCATCCGGGCGGTCGAGCTCCGCTTCGACCGCACGCCCGCCGGCCGGGTCTCGGTGGCCGACCTGGCCTTCACGCGGGAGGGTACCGGCTCGGCGGTCGGCACGCCCGACACCGCCCCGCTGCTACCGCGAACCCGCACCGGGTGCCTCTCGTCCGAGGCCACCCGCTGGTCCTGTGCCGTGGCCCAGGTGGTGTGGGGTCGGGATCCGCTCGAGGACGAGCAGGTGCTGCTCGCCGCTGCCCACCGGTCCGCCGCCGACCGTCGCGCAATGGTGCGGGCGCTGGTGGCCGGTGACGAGGCGCGGACCGTCCGCCTCGCCGCCCACGTCCAGCGCTTCGCGCAGGTGGAGCTGGCCCCCGAGCAGCTCCCGCTCTACTTCGCCCCCGATGCCCCGGCACCGTCCTGGCGGGAGGGCGTGGTCGTGCTCACGGGAGCGTTCTCGTTCACCAGCGCCCGAGTGGCCTCCACCCGCCAGGTGGTGGACGCGGCCTACCAGACCATCGCCGGTCGATCCCCGAGCTCCGCCGAGGTCGCCGCCTGGTCCTCGCGAGTGGAGCGCGTGGGCACCGAGCCCCTGGCCCGAGCGCTCGTGGCCACCACCACGGCGCGGCGGCTCGTGGTCGACGGCCGGTTCGCCCAGATCGTGGGACGGGCGCCGTCAGCCGCCGAGCGCGATCGGTGGGTGGCCCGCCTGGCCGGCCCCCGCGGTGAGGAGGAACTGGTGGTCGACCTGCTGGGGTCGGAGGCGTTCCGGCGCGCCTCCACGTCGTAGGGCCAACGGGCGGCCGCCGGGGGGCGCGGTACTGTCGGCCCCCGTGACCCTGTTCGACGCCGAGGAGCTCGACGAGCTGGACCAGGGCCCGAAGGGGCCGCTGGTGCGGGTCCGGCTGGTGGTGGCCTACGACGGTGCACCGTTCCACGGGTTCGCGGTCAACGCCGGGGTGCGCACGGTGGGCGGTGCCCTCACCGAGGCCATCACCACCGTGGTGGGCCACCCCGTGGATCTCACCTGCGCCGGTCGCACCGACAAGGGGGTGCACGCCCGGGCCCAGGTGGTCACCTTCGACGCCGACGGGGATCGGTTCGACCTCGAGGGCCTCGTTCGGTCCATCAACAAGCTCTGCGGCCCCGACGTCGCCGTCACCGACGCCGCGGTGGTGGACCCGTCCTTCGACGCCCGGTTCTCGGCCGTGGCCCGCCGGTACCGGTATCGGATCCTCAACCGGGCCGCCCCCGACCCGTTCCAGGCGCGCTACGCCTGGCACGTCGAGGAGCCGCTGTCGCTGCCGGCCATGGTGCTGGCTTGCGATCCCCTCATCGGGGAGCATGACTTCGCGGCGTTCTGCCGGCGTCCGAAGCGGCGGGACGGGGAGCAGGCTTCGCTCGTGCGACGGGTGTCCGAGGCGGTGTGGCACGACGATGGCGACGGCGATCTCCGCTTCGAGATCGAGGCAGGTTCCTTCTGCCACCAGATGGTGCGGTCGGTGGTGGGCACGCTCGTGGACGTGGGGCGGGGCAAGAAGCACGCCGGTGACGTGCGGGCCATCATGCGCTCAGGCGACCGCAACCGGGCCGGGGACCTCGCCCCACCCAACGGGCTGACGCTGTGGGCCGTGCGCTACGACGGGTGGACCGCCGGCTGACGTTGACGGCCGCGGGGCGACAACCCCATACTCGCCCCGCCCCCGCCGCCGTGGGGCGAGCGCCCGTCCGGGCCCCCACGAGGGAAGGCCACCCATGTCGATCGTGTTCCACTGGTTCCTGCCCACCAACGGCGATGGCCGGCGCCTGGTGGAGCCCGATCAGCCGGTGCCCGGCACCGCGGGCGGCCAGCGGCCCGCCACCCTCGACTACCTGACCCAGATCGCGTCGGCAGCGGAGAACCTGGGCATCGAGGGTGCGCTCACCCCCACAGGGCCGTGGTGCGACGACGCGTGGGTCACCACCGCCGCCCTCGCCCAGCGCACCCACCGGCTCAAGTTCATCGTGGCGTTCCGGCCCGGGATGATGTCACCCACGCTGTCGGCCCAGATGGCGGCCACCCACCAGCTCCACACGGGCGGCCGGCTGATCCTGAACGTGGTGACCGGCGGGGACTCCGCCGAGCAGCACATGTACGGCGACTGGTTGGACAAGGACGGCCGCTACGAGCGCTGCGGCGAGTTCCTGGAGATCGTGCGGCGGTTGTGGACCGGTGAGGTCGTCGACTTCCAGGGCACCCACCTCCACGTCGAGCAGGCCGCGCTCGGCCGCCAGCCCGACCCGGTGCCCCCGCTCTACTTCGGCGGTTCGTCCCCCGCCGCCCTCCGCGTGGCCGCCGCCCACACCGACGTCTACCTCACCTGGGGGGAGCCGCCAGCACAGGTCACCGAGAAGCTCGATCGGCTGCGCGCCGAGGTCGACGCCGTGGGCCGGTCGATGCGCTACGGGATCCGGCTGCACGTGGTGAGCCGGGATCGGTCCGACGATGCCTGGGCCGCGGCCGACGCCCTCCTCGACGGAATCAGCGACGACGAGATCGCCAAGGTGCACGCCCGCATGGCCACCACCGAGTCCGAGGGGCAGCGGCGGATGCTGGCGCTCCACGGCGGATCGCGGTCCGACCTCGAGGTGGCCCCCAACCTGTGGGCCGGCGTCGGCCTGGCGCGCGGCGGTGCGGGCACCGCGCTGGTGGGCAGCCACCAGGAGGTGGCCGACCGGATCGAGGAGTACGCCGCCCTGGGGATCGACGAGTTCGTGCTGTCGGGCTACCCCCACCTCGAGGAGCTGTACTGGTTCGGCGAGGGGGTCCTGCCCCTGCTCGAGCAGCGGGGGGTGTGGAAGCGCCCGGTCGCCACCGCCACCGGCATGCGCACGGGCTCGCTCGGCTCGGGTGGCGTGTCGTTCGGGGTGGTCCCTCCGCCAGGCCGGTGAGGGGGCGAGCCGACCCAGCAAACACGGTAGGGCTGACCCGAGGCGCCAGCCGAGGTGCCTACGGACGTGCAGCGACGACGGTCCACCTCCGCCCCGCCCTTGCCTGCTATTTGCCCCGTGGCGGGGCAGGGCCGTAACGTGGACCTCCGGCCCGGCGCCCGTCCTGCGACGCGCGAACTCGGGTCCCCGAGCAGTTTCAGACCGAGGATTCCCCGCGTGAGCACCTACAGCCCGAAAGCCTCCGAGATCGAT
>CAZIVZ010000226.1:0-5825 GCA_964542495.1 uncultured Aquihabitans sp. | reverse complement strand
CTACGTGGTGGGCGACGACCTGCGTCGGATCCACTGGGCCTCGTCAGCGCGCGCCGGTGACCTGCTGGTGCGCCAGGACGACCCGCCCTGGCGCGGCCACGTCACCGTGCTCCTCGACGCCCGTGCCGAGCGCATCGATCCCGAACGGTTCGAGGTGGCCGTGACCGCCGCGGCCAGCATCCTGCACGCCGCCGCCCGCCAGGCCGACCGGGCCCGGCTGATCATCACCGACGGCACCGACACCGGCCTGGTCGACGCCCGCGCCGCGGCCGACATCCTCATGGAGCACCTCGCGCTCGTGACCCTCCACGGTGGCAGGGGCCTGCCCGACACCCCGGCCGACGGCCGCCAGCACACCGGGTCGCTGGTGCTGGTGAGCGGCTCGCCCACCGCCGACGACCTGGCCGCCCTCACCGCCCACCGGGCCCGGTTCGCCACGGTCCGGTTGGTGGTGGTCGGTGGGCCCGATGGCGACCTGTTGCCGACGGGCCCCACGCTCGGGCCCGGGATCGAGGTGATCCGGGTGGCGCCGGGCCAGCCGTTCGCGGCGGCCTGGGACCGCGCCGGGCGGAGCACCGCGGCGGCGGGACCGTGACCCCCCACCCCGCTCGCCCCGACCGACTGCCCCTCGCCCTGAGCGAGCTGGCCCTGCTCGGGGTCCACCTCGCCGTGGTGGTCGGGTTCGCCCGGTTGTACGAGGGCTGGTCCTTCTTCGGCGACCTCGCCGCGTTCACGGTGGCCGCCCACATCCTGGCCACCGTCACCCGCCGGCGGCGCCTCCCGGTGGCGCTCACGGTCGTGGTCGCCCTGGGCGGCGCCGCCGTGGTGGCCGGCTGGCTCCTCTTCCCCGCATCCACGCGGTTCGGCCTGCCCACGGCCGAGACGTGGGACCTCGCCCGGGAGTCGCTGCGCCTGGCCCGCAGCCGGTTCGAGGAGGTGGCTGCGCCCGCCCCCGTCCTGCCGGGCTTCCAGCTGGCCTCGGGCCTGGCGCTGTGGTGGGCGGTGTGGTTCGGCGACTGGGCCGCGTTCCGCCTGCGGGCCACCGTCGAGGCCGTGGGCCCGGCGTCGGTCCTGTTCGTGTTCGGCGCCCTGCTCGGCTCGGGCCACCACCAGCTGCTGGCCTCGGCCAGCTTCACCGCCGCGGTGGTCGGGTTCGTCGCCGCCCACCGCGCCCTGCGCGCCCAGCTCGACCAGCACTGGCTGGCGCCGTCGCCGGCCACCGGCCCGCGCGCCGTGCTGCGCGCCGGTGCCGGCCTGGCCGTGGTCGGCGTCCTCGCCGGAGTGGTGATCGGCCCCCGCCTGCCGGGCACGGGTGAGCCGGCCCTGGTGCGGTGGCGCGACGAGTCGGGCCCTGGGGGCGACCGCACCACGGTCAGCCCGATCGTCGACCTGCGCAAGCGGCTGGTGGACCAGTCCGACACCGAGCTGTTCACCGTGCGCACCAACCGGCGCGCCTACCAGCGCCTCACCGCCCTCGACCGCTTCGACGGCGAGCTGTGGTCCAGCGGAGGGCAGTTCTCGCCGGCCAGCGGTCGCCTCGCCGGGTCGGGGCCCTCCGCCGGTGCCGGACCGACCATCCGCCAGGAGATCGAGATCGAGGCCCTCTCCGCCATCTGGGCGCCCGCCGCCTTCGAGGCTCGGGCGCTCCAGGACAGCTCGCGCGACCTGCGCTGGGACCCCGCCTCCTCGACGCTCATCGTCGACCGCTCCGAGCCCACCTCCGACGGGCTTGCCTACACGGTGATCTCCCAGTCGCCGTCCACCGCGGCGGCCGCCCTCGAGGCCGCCGGCAGCCGAGACCCCGCCGAGATCTCCCGGCGCTACGAGCAGCTCCCCGTCGGGTTCCCCTTCGTGGCCCTCCGGACCGCCCGAGACGTCACGGCCGGCGCCGGGAGCCGCTACGCCCAGGCCGTGGCCCTCCAGGACTGGTTCCGCACCACGTTCCGGTACTCGCTCGACGTGCCGCCGGGCCACGGCGACGACGCGCTCGTGGCGTTCCTCGCCTCCAAGGAGGGCTACTGCGAGCAGTTCGCCGGCGCCTATGCCGCCATGGCCCGCTCGCTCGGCATCCCCGCCCGCGTGGCGGTGGGCTTCACCCCTGGCGATCCCGATCCCGACGACCCCACCCTCTACCGCATCCGCGGGCGCCACGCCCACGCCTGGCCGGAGGTGTGGTTCCCCGACGTGGGCTGGGTGCCGTTCGAGCCGACACCCGGCCGGGGCATGCCCGGTGCGGAGGCCTACACCGGGGTCCCCGAGGCCCAGGACGACGCCACGCCCACGGTCAGCATCGTCACCACCACCACGTCCACCACCACCACGCCCGGCACGCCGCCGACGGCACCGGCCACCACCGCCCCCGACGACCCCCGCGCCGTGCCCGTGCCTCCGGCCGGCGACGGTCCCGACACCAGCCCGCCGACGGTCCGCCGATGGGCGTGGGCCGGTGCGCTCGCCCTCCTGCTCGCCGCGGCCGGGTGGCTGCTGGTGGTGCTCCTCGCTCCGCTGGTGCGCCGCCGTCGCCCGGCCCCCACGCCCGCCGGCGCGGTGCTCGACGCCTGGCGCGACGCCGTGGCGCCGGTGCGCTGGCGCACCGGCCTGTCCCCCGACCCGGCCGAGACGCATCGGGAGTTCGCCGCCCGGGCCGCACGCGCCCTCGACGACCTGGCCCTGCCGTTCGCCGAGCTGGCCACGCTGGCCACCCGGGCCGGCTGGGATCCCGGCGGACCCGACGACTCCCAGGTCCGGCGGGCCCGCACCCTCAGCGGCCAGCTGCGCTCGGCCGCCATCGCCGCCCAGGGGCCGTGGTCACGACTGCGACGGCGCCTGTCGTGGCGTGAGGCGCTGGGTCGGCCTCAGAGGTCGGACGGCGGGGGCGGGCCGTCGTCGGCGTCGCGCCGCACGCGCTCGCGGAGCCGGTCCGACGTGGTGCCGAGGTAGTCCCGCAGGCCGCCGGCGCGCAACGAGCGGCCCAGCTGCTCCATGCCGGCTCGGCCCATCTTGCGGACGCTGCGCTCGAACCAGAGCGCCGCGCCCAGCATGACCACGAACCCGGCGAAGGCCACCAGGAACGACGTGGCGGTGGCCAGCGCGACCATCAGCACCACGACCCCCGCGAAGAACACCGCGCCGGCCCACTTCATCTGGCGCAGGCAGTGGGTGTAGATCGAGTGGCTCCCGATCTCCCCGGCGAGCTGCGGGTCGTTCGCGTGGAACTGCTGCTCGATCTCCTGGAGGATTCGTTGCTCTTCCTCGGAAAGCGGCACCGCGACACCCCTCACGATCGCCGGGCGACCGCCCGGATGCCGGTAGTCTCGCACAGCGTCGCACGGCCAACAACGCGAGTGGCCGGGCACCTCAGGTGCCGTTGCCGGGACCCGGCCGGGGGCGGGGGTCGCGCTCGTCGGGGCCCCACTGCTGGGCACCTCGCCGGGCGATGCGCAGGCCGTCGGGGCCGGCCAGGCTGGCCGGGCCGACCGCCCTCGCCCCGAAGCGGGCCCGGATCTCGTCGACCACCGCCTCGGCCGCCCGCCAGTCCTCGGGCCGGTCAGCGACGTGGCCGTCGGCGAGCTGGTCGAAGCTGAGCTGCTCGGCCCCTCCGCCCTCGCCCAGCTGGCTCACGCTCACGCCCAGCAAACGAACCCCGGGCGAGGTGTCCAGGTCGGCCAGCAGCCCGCGCGCCGTGCCGGCCAGCTCCCGGGCCGAGTCGGTGGCCCGGGCCAACGTGGCGGATCGGGTGATGGTGCGGAAGTCGCCGAAGCGGACCTTGAGCGTGACCGTGCGCCCCCGGGACCCCGATGCCCGCAGCCGCGACGCCACCGCGTCGGACAAGCGCAACAGCTCGAGCTCGCAGTCGTCGCGCCGGTGCAGGTCCCGGGGGTAGGTCTCCTCGTGGCCCACCGACCTGGCGGCCCGCTCCGGCTCCACCGACCGCGGGTCCACGGCGTTGGCCAGCGCGTGGAGGTGGGCCCCCGATGCCTGTCCGAGGTTGCCCACCACCACGTCGATCGGCAGGGCCGCGAGGTCGCCCACCGTGCGCACCCCGAGGCGCTGGAGCCGGGTCAGCGTGGCCGGTCCCACGCCCCACAGCGCCTGCACCGGGAGGGGGTGCAGGAAGGCCAGCTCCTCGGCCGGATCGACCACCACCACCCCGGCCCCGGGCCGGGTGCCGCGGGGCGTGGCCCGGGGCTTGGCCGCCTCGGAGGCCAGCTTGGCCAGGAACTTCACCCGGGCCACGCCCACCGAGCACGTGAGGCCCTCCTCGTCGAGGACGCGGGCGCGGATCCTCGCCGCGATGTCCTCGGCGGAGCCGTGCAGACGGCGGGCCCCGGCCACGTCGAGGAAGGCCTCGTCGAGCGAGATCGGCTCCACCAGGGGGGTCATGGCCCGGAAGATCGCCATCACCCGTGCGCTGACCTCGCCGTAGTGGGCGTGATCGCCCGGGAGGAACACGGCCTGCGGGCACAGGCGCCGGGCCCGGGCGGCCGGCATGGCCGAGTGGATCCCGAAGGCCCGGGCCTCGTACGACGCCGCCGCCACCACCCCGCGGTCCCCGGTGCCGCCCACGACCACGGGCCGGCCCGCCAGCTCGGGCCGACGCCGCAGCTCCACGGCCGCGAAGAAGGCATCCATGTCGACGTGGAGGATGGTGGGCGCCCCCGCCGCGGTCACCGCAGCGCCGACACCCGAAGCGACGCGGGGTCGGTGCCGTCGACGCGGTAGCGGAACGACCGGCTGCCCTCCCACCGCTCCCCCAGCCAGGCGCCGAGCGGATCGCGCACCCACATGGGCGCGCCCCGCAGGTGCCCGGCGCAGTCGCCGGCCGCCACGTAGCACGCGTCGACCACGATGCCGTCGGGATCGGCCACGGCGAGCACGCCCTCGATGACCACGGCGCGGTGGACCTCCACCGTCAGGTGCCAGCCCAGGTCGGGCGCCTCGGCCTCGATCTCGTAGATGGGCCCCTCCCAGGACCCGACCACGAGGCCGGTCTCCTCGACCACCTCGCGCGTGAGCCCCTCGAGCACGCTCTCGCCCTCGTCGACCACCCCGCCCGGCGGCGACCAGTCGACCCGGCCGTCGCGACGGCGGTTCTGGACCAGCAGGACTCCACCGGGACCCTCGATCACCGCCCCGGCCACCAGCCACCTGCGCATGGCGCCAGTCTGCCAGCCGGCTGCGTGCGAGCCGGTCCGGTTCAGCGCCCTCGGCGGATGCGGTTCACCCGATCCCGGATGCCCCAGCGGGTGACCATCACCAGCGCCTCGGTGACGATGTTGGGCGACATCTTGGACTCGCCGCGGATGCGGTCCCGGAACGTGATGGGGATCTCGAGGATGGTGCCGCCGGCCTTGGAGACCTCGTAGGCCATCTCGATCTGGAACCCGTACCCGTCGGCCCGCACCCGGTCCAGGCCGATCTTCTCGATGATCGAGCGGCGGTAGGCCCGGAAGCCGGCGGTGGCGTCTCGGACCGGCATGCGCAACATGAGGCCGATGTAGCGGTTGCCCCAGCGCGAGAGGAGGCGGCGGTTGGCCGGCCAACCGGGCACGGCACCGCCGGGGATGTAGCGCGATCCGATGGCGAGGTCGGCGGTGCCGTGGGTGACCGCACCGATCAGCTCGGGCAGGACCTCGGGGTCGTGCGAGAGATCGGCGTCCATCTCGACCAACACGTCGTGGCCGCGCTCGAGGCCCCAGGCGAACCCGGCGCGGTAGGCGGGGCCGAGGCCGGACTTCTCGGCCCGACGGAGGACGTCGATCTGGCCCAGCTCGCCAGCGACCTCGACGGCGAGGTCGGCGGTGCCGTCGGGGCTGCCGTCGTCG
>CAZIVZ010000225.1:0-5843 GCA_964542495.1 uncultured Aquihabitans sp. | reverse complement strand
GCGGCCCGGTGTGGGAGGAGGTCATCGTGCACGCGCCGCAGGCGGTGCGCTTCGTCTGCCTGTCGGCCACCGTCTCCAACGCCGACGAGCTCGCTGGTTGGATCACCGCGGCGCGCGGTCCCACCGCCACGGTGGTGGAGCACGAACGTCCCGTCGAACTGGTGAACCACTTCTTGATCCACGACAAGGCGGCGCACCGCCTCGTCCAGCTCCAGACCCTGGTCGACGGTCGGCCGAACCCCGAGGGCCATCGCTTCGATGCGCCGCACGACCAGGGCCCACGCCACCTGCGCCACCAGCAGCGGTCCCGCCAGAAGTGGGGAACACCGCGCCGCACCGAGGTGGTGGCCCACCTCGAGGGGAGCGGGCTGCTCCCGGCCATCTTCTTCATCTTCAGCCGCAAGGCGTGCGACGACGCCGTTCGCGCGGTGCACGACGAGGGCCTCGACCTCACCACGGCGGAGGAGCGGCACCGCATCCGCGCCATCGCCGAAGCGCACCTCGCCCGGCTGGGCGCCGACGACCTGGTGGTGCTCGGACACGACCGCTGGCTGGCCGCGCTCGAGTGCGGGGTGGCCGCGCACCACGCGGGAATGGTGCCGCCGTTCAAGGAGGCGGTGGAGGCCTGCTTCGCCCAGGGGCTGGTCAAGGTGGTGTTCGCCACCGAGACCCTGGCGCTGGGGATCAACATGCCGGCGAGGTCGGTGGTGATCGAGTCGCTGTCCAAGTTCACCGGTGAGGGCCACGAAGACCTGACGCCCTCGCAGTACACGCAGCTCACGGGTCGCGCCGGCCGCCGAGGCATCGATCCGGTGGGGCACGCCCTCGTGCTGTGGTCGCCGTGGGACGGCTTCGACAAGGTCGCCGCCCTGGCCGCGAGCCGCGAGTTCGTCCTGCGCTCCGCCTTCCGGCCCACCGCCAACATGGTGGTCAACCTGATACGGCGCTACGACCGCGAAGAGGCCCATGAGCTGCTCGGCCGCTCGTTCGCCCAGTTCCAGGCCGACCGATCGCTCGCCCGACTGGCCCACCGCCGGGCCGGTCGCGTTCGCCTCCTGGCCGACGCCGAGGCCGGGGCCCGCTGCGAACAGGGCGATGTCGACGAGTACCGGGCCCTGCGTCGGGCGGCGCGTGAGGCCAAGCGCGAGGCCCGCCGCTCCGAGGAGCAGGCGGTGGCCGGTGCCGTCAGCCGGCTGAAGCCCGGCGATGTGATCCGGTTCGGCAGCCATCGCTACGCCGTGCTGTCCACGTCGTACCGCAGAGGTGCGCTGCGCCTCCAGGTGATCGATGCCGATGCCCACGTCTCGGCGCTCGACGTGGACGACTTCGACCGACCGCCGGTGGCAGCGGCCACGGTGCGTCTCCCGGAGCCCTACGACCCGCGCAACCGGGTCTTCCAGCGGCAGGTGGCCAACCAGCTCCGCAAGACGCGCCTTCGCCATCGCACCGACCCGGTGTTCGACGTGGATCCCGATGGGGGAGCCATCAGCCGGGCGCTCCACGACGCTCGGGCCCTGCCGGTCGCCTCGTGCCCCGACCTCGATCGGCACCTCGCGGCGGCCACGGAGCGAGACCGGCTGCGGAGCCAGATCGCCGACCTCGATCGGCGCCTCGACGAGCGGGCGGGCTCGCTCGGTCGCCAGTTCGACCAGATCAGCTCCCTGTTGGACGAGTGGGGGTTCGTGGCCGGCTGGTCGCTGACGCCCCGCGGCGACGTGCTTGCACGCGTGTTCCACGAGGTCGACCTCCTGTGCGCCGCGGTCATCACCGAGGGCCTGCTCGACGACCTCGACGCGGCCTCGCTGGCCGGGCTGGTCTCGCTGCTCACCTACGAGCATCGGTCGAAGGAGCCACCGCCGCCGCCCTGGTACCCCTCGCGCCTGGTGCGTGACCGGGTGGCGAAGATCGAGAAGCTGGCCCAGCGCCTCGCCCGGGACGAGGTCGCCCGGGGCCTGCCACCGAGCCGCCAACCCGATCCGTCGTTCCTGGCCCTGGCCTACGCCTGGGCATCGGGCACGCCGCTCGACGTGGTCATGGCCGACGACGACGTCTCGGGTGGTGACTTCGTGCGCAACATCAAGACCCTCATCGACCTCGTCCGCCAGGTGGGGGAGGTGGCGCCCGCTGCTGCCACGCGCCAAGCCGCCCGCCAGGCCGCCGACGCGTTGTTCCGCGGCGTGATCTCGGCCTCGTCGGACGTGTCGGTGGCCGTGGCTGCAGGTCCCGGGGCGCAGGAGTAGGCGGTGCCCATCGCGAAGGGCGAGCCGTGGGGTGCGCCCGGCCCGCTGCCCGCCGAGGGCTTGGTGGTGCGCACCGATGCCGAGGCGCGGGCCGTGGTCGAGCGTGCTCGCCGGTCCGGGGAGCCGATCCCAGCTCTGGGGCTGCTCGGCGGCGACCTTTGTCGCACGGTGGGGGGCCGGGGCGACGAAGCCCGGCTGCGCACCGCCGATGCGGTCACCTTGCCCGTCGACGTGGGGTCGGTGCTGCTCGACGGCGCGCCGCACTGGTTCGTGGCCCACCTGGTCATCCGCCGGAGCTGGTGGCGAGGCCGGGTGATCGCGGTGATGAACGCCCAGTGGATCGGAGCGTGGGACGTGGCACCCCGATCCCACCCCAACGACGGCCTGCTCGACGTGCTCGACGGCGACCTCTCCCTCGACGACCGCCTGAAGGCGCGCCGTCGCCTGGCCACCGGCACGCACGTTCCCCACCCCGGCATTCGCCAGCAGCGCGTGCCCGCCGTGCAGTTCCAGCTCGACCGGCCCACCCCGGTGTGGCTCGACGGGGAACGGGTGGGCTCGGCCCGCACGGTCACGGCCCACCTAGAGGTGGATGCCGCCCGCTGCGTCGTCTGACCCCGCCACCCGCAGCGGTACCGTCGTCGCATGCAGACATGGATCCTCGACGAGTCGCCCGGGACCTATCGCTTCGGCGAGGTGCCCGACCCGGAGGTCGGAGCCGACGACGTGGCGGTGCGGCCGGTGGCGTCGGCGTTGAACCACATGGACCTGTGGGTGACCAAGGGCAAGCCGCGCCCCCACCTGCCCCACGTTCCGGGCTGCGACGTGGCCGGCGTGGTGGAGTCGGTGGGCACCGACGTCGACGCGGTGGCGGCGGGCGACGAGGTGGTGGTGAACCCGGCGGTGTCGCCCCTGGCGATGGTGGTCGCCCACGGTGACGATGCGCCGATGTACCCCGGGTTCGAGATCGTGGGGGAGCAGCGATGGGGCGGGCACGGGGAGCTCGTGGTGGTGCCGGCCCGCAACGTGGTGCCCCGGCCGGTGGGGCGCTCCTGGGCCGAGTGCGCGGCGTTCCCGCTGGCCACCCTGACCGCCTACCGCATGCTGCGTCGGGCCCGGCTGCGGGCGGGGGAGCGCGTCCTGATCGTGGGCATCGGCGGTGGGGTGTCGATGGCCGCCCTGGCGCTGGCCCGAGCCATGGGCGCCATCGTCTACGCCACCTCGCGCGACGAGGCCAAGCGGGAGCGGGCGGTGGCGCTGGGGGCGGCCGGCGCCTTCGCCTCGGACGGCGAGTGGCCGGTGCGGTGCGAGGTGGTGGTCGAGAGCGTCGGGCCCGCCACCTGGGACCGGTCCGTGCGCGCCCTCGCTCCCGGCGGACGGCTCGTGGTGTGCGGCGGCACGTCGGGGCCGACCGTGGAGGTCAACCTTCCCCGCCTCTTCTTCAAGCAGTACGAGATCATCGGCTCGACCATGGGCGGGTACGGCGAGTTCGCCGACGTCGTGCGCCTGGTGGAACAGGGCCTCCCCGTCGCCGTCGACCACGAGCTCGACGTGAGCGCCTACCCGAGTGCCCTGGAGCGGCTGGCGTCGGGGGAGCAGCTGGGCAAGGTGGTGCTCCACCACGGCATGCCCTGACGGGCGGACCGCCGGGCCCGCAGCGGGCGTACCCTGGGACGATGGTCGACCTCGACGCCGTGAAGGACCGAACCGACCGGGTGGTCGACGACTGGGCGCAGGTCCTGCTGGAGGCGTCGCACCGGATCCACGCCCACCCGGAGCTGGGGTTCGAGGAGCACCTGGCCCACGACGTGCTCACCACGGTCCTCGAGGATGCCGGCCTGGAGGTCACCCGCGGTGCCTACGGCATCCCCACGGCGTTCGCCGCCCGCTCCGGCGGCTCCGGGCCCACCATCGCCGTGCTGTGCGAGTACGACGCCCTCCCGGGCATCGGGCACGCCTGCGGCCACAACATCATCGGCACCGCCGGGGTGGGGGCGGGAATCGCGGCGGCCACCGTGGCCGAGGAGCTCGGAGGCACCGTGCTGGTGCTCGGCACCCCTGCCGAAGAAGGCGGCGGCGGCAAGATCTTCATGGCCCAGCGCGGCGCCTTCGAGGGCGTCGACGCTGCCCTCATGGTGCACCCGGCGGGGGTGGACCTGGCCCGCTTCGGCGCCATCGCCGTCCAGCAGATCGAGGTGACCTACCACGGCCGGGCGGCGCACGCTGCCGCCGCCCCCCAGGCTGGCCGCAACGCCCTCGACGCTGCGGTCCTCGGGTACGTGAACGTCTCGGCGCTGCGCCAGCACATCCGGCCCGACGAGCGCATCCACGGGATCTTCACCGAGGCCGGGCAGGCCGCCAACGTGGTTCCCGAGCGGGCCGCCGCCACCTGGATGGTCCGCTCGCCGACGGTCCGAGGCCTCGAGAAGCTGAAGGCGCGGGTCCTGGCCTGCCTCGAGGCGGGTGCGGCCGCGGCCGGGTGCACCATGGACCACCACTGGCTCGACCCGGCCTTCGCCGACATGGTCGACAACGGCCCCATGATCGATCGGTACGAGGTCAACCTCGCACGCACCGGGCGCACCCTGCAGGACCCGTCCGATCTGAGCGCGATCGTGGGGAGCACCGACATGGGCAACGTGAGCCACGTGGTCGCGTCGATCCACCCGATGATCGCGGTGTCGCCACCCACGGTGGCCATCCACACCCAGGACTTCGTGCGCTACGCCGGCGGTCCGGAGGGGGACCGTGCGGTGATCGACGGGGCCAAGGCCATGGCGGCCACGGTGGTGGACCTCTGGGCCGAACCCGGGGCGCTCGACGCCGTCCGAGCCGCGTTCGCCGAGGCGAGGGCGGCCGGCCGAGCCACCGGCAGTCCCACGATCTGACCAGCTCGCGCACCGTCCCAGCCGCCCGCCCCTCCACCCTCTAGCCTCATCCGCCGTGACCACCTATGTCGCCGAGGAGTTCACCTCCGATGAGGCCGACGTGCTCCGTCGGTACTTCACGAACCTCGACAGCCCGGTGTTCGCCCTGGTCAACCTGCCCGAGGTGGTCAAGGGCGCGCTGTTCGCCCGATACTCGCGATCACCCAAGAGCCTCCGTCGGCTGTTCCTCGACGAGTTCGTGGGCGAGCTCGACATCTCCGGCGACCAGACCATCGACGCCACGGTCGGCCTCCGGCGGGCCGAGGAGCTCTACGACCGGGTGTTCTTCGAGTACGGCGACGACTCCGTGGCCCAGCTCGGCGGCGTCCACCTGGCGTGCGAACAGGCCTCCAACGTGCTCACGAAGGTGCTCGAGTGGGGGCGGCTCATGAGCTACCTCGAGCAGAGCACGCGCTACATCGCCTACGACGCCCGCCTCGGCGGCCGCTACCGGTTCTACCGCGATCCCGCCCTGCTCACGAGCCGGTTCGGCACCCGGTACGTGGGCGACATGGACCGCATGTTCGACGCCTACAGCCTGCTGGTGAACCGGGTCACCGAGCACGTTCGGGCCACGATCCCGCGCGACCCCCGTGATTCGGACTTCGTGTACCGCCAGGCGACCCGGGCCAAGGCCCTCGACGCCACCCGTGGCGTGCTGCCGGCGGCGAGCCTG
>CAZIVZ010000224.1:0-5865 GCA_964542495.1 uncultured Aquihabitans sp. | reverse complement strand
TGCCGTTCCTGCGCGCCAACGCCCTCGACTGGTCCACCGTGTGGGACATCTTCCTGGTGAACCTGGTGGTCAAGGGCGTGGTGAGCGTGGCGTCGATCCCGCTGATCTACCTGGTGCCCGAGCGCGTCCCGTCGGTGCGTTCGGGTTCGGGTTCGGGCCGGCCGCCGGTCAGCTCGTCCACTCCTTGAGCGACGAGATCAGCCCCGTCTGCGTCTGGCCGGGCTGGGCCACCGGGATGACGTTGAGGTGGGTGACGCCGGCCTCGCCGAAGGCGGCCAGGCGCTCCTTCACGTAGCCCTCGGGACCCACGAGCGAGATCGCCTCGAGGAACTCCGTGGGGATGAGGGCGGCGGCTTCCTTCTTCTTGCCGTCGAGGTAGAGGTCCTGGATCTCGGCGGCCTCCTGCTCGTAGCCGTAGCGGCGGAACAGGTCGTTGTAGAAGTTCTTGCCCTTGGCGCCCATGCCGCCCACGTAGAGCGCCACCATCGGCCGCACGAAGTCGAGGAAGCCCTTCACGTCGTCGCCCACCGCCAGCAGGCCGCCGGCGGTGATCTGGAGGGGGCCGAGCTCGGGGTCGCGCTTGGCGGCACCGGCGTCGAGGTCGTCGCCCCACACGTCACGGGCCTTGGCCGGGTCGAACAGGATGGGCATCCACCCCTCGGCGATCTCGGCGGTGAGCGACACGTTCTTGGGGCCGAGCGAGGCGATCCAGATCGGGATGCGGGGTCGCACGGGGTGGGCGATGATCTTCAGCGGCTTGCCGAGGCCGGTGCCCTGCCCTTCGGGCAGCGGCAGGTGGAAGTAGCGCCCGTCGTGGGTGAGCTTGTCCTCGCGGGCCCAGACCTGGCGGCAGATCTCGACGATCTCACGGGTGCGCCCGAGCGGTGCGCTGTAGGGCACCCCGTGCCAGCCCTCGATCACCTGCGGGCCCGATGCCCCCAGGCCGAGCTGGCAGCGGCCGTCGGAGAGCGCGTCGACGCCTGCCGCGGTCATGGCCAACAGGGTGGGCGTTCGGGTGTAGATCGGGAGGATCCCCGAGGCGATCTGCACCGTGGAGGTCTTGGCGGCGATGTAGCCCATGAGGCTGGCGCCGTCGAAGCCGTAGGCCTCGGCCACCCAGACCAGATCGAGACCCGCCCGTTCCAGCTCGGCCACCGTGTCGGCGGACTCCTTGAACCCACCGCTGTAGCTGAGCTGCATGCTGATCTGCACGGGAACCTCCGAGGTACTTGACCGACCGGTCAACCGTAGCCAGCGCAGGGCCACGGGCACGCGGAAAGGCCATCGGACCCTTGCCGGCGCCGGCCGGCCCGCGGAGGATCGCGAGGTGAGCCGATCGAAGAAGCACAAGCACCAGAAGGCCGACAAGCGCCCGAAGGCGCGCAAGGGCCCGAAGTCCCTCGAGGTACCGAAGGTCGCCCCGGTCGTGGAGGAGACCCCGGTGTACGCGCCGTGGCCCCGCCCAGCCGAGCCGGTCCTCACCTTCCTCGGTGCCACCGGCACGGTGACCGGCAGCCGCTTCCTGATCGACACCCCGCGCGCCCGGGTCCTGGTGGACTGCGGTCTGTTCCAGGGCCTCAAGGAGCTGCGCCTGCGCAACTGGGCGCCGTTCCCGCTCGACCCCGCCACCATCGACGCGGTGGTGGTCACCCACGGCCACATCGACCACGTCGGCTACGTCCCCCGCCTGTGCACCTCGGGCTTCACCGGCCGCATCCACTGCACGCAGGGCACCGCCGAGCTCGCCCGCATCGTGCTCCCCGACAGCGGCCACCTCCAGGAGGAGGAGGCCGCCTACGCCAACCGCAAGGGCTGGTCCAAGCACCACCCGGCGCTGCCGCTCTACACCGAGGCCGACGCGGTGGCGTCGCTCGAGCAGTTCACCGCCCACCCGTTCGACACCTGGGTCCGTGTTGCGCCCGGCATCGACGTGGGCTTCCGGCCCGCCGGTCACATCCTCGGCTCGGCCACGGTGACGGTGCGCCTGCGCGACGTCGACCGCGAGATCCTCTTCAGCGGCGACCTCGGGCGGCCTCACCACCCGGTGCTGGTGCCGCCATCACCCCCCGACGGTGCCGACGTGGTGGTGATGGAGTCCACCTACGGCGGACGGACCCACGACGACTCGCACGCCCTGGAGCAGGTCCGCGACGCCATCAACCGAACGGCAGCGCGCGGTGGCAGCGTCTTGATCCCGGCCTTCGCGGTGGACCGCACCGAGGTGATCCTGTTCCACCTGCGCGAGCTGATGGAGGCGGGTGCCATCCCCCGCCTGCCCGTCTACGTCGACAGCCCGATGGCGCTGCGGGCCCTGGCGTCGTACCGCAAGGCGATCAGCGACGGGGCCGACGATGTACAGGAGCGCTGGCACGGTGCCGGCGACCCGTTCGACACCGGCACCCTCGTGGAGGTGCGCGACGTCGAGGACTCCAAGGCCATCGCGGACGTGACCTACCCGATCATCATCGTGTCGGCGTCGGGCATGGCCTCGGGCGGGCGGGTGCTCCACCACCTCGCCCGGATGCTCCCCGACCGCCGCAACACCGTCCTGCTGGTGGGCTTCCAGGCGGCCGGAACCCGCGGCCGGTTGCTCGCCGACGGCCAGAGCGCCCTCAAGATGTTCGGTGCCTACGTGCGGGTGCGCGCCGAGGTGGTCGACGTCCCGAGCTTCTCGGTGCACGCCGACCACGGCGAGCTCCTGGCCTGGCTCGGGTCAGCCGACCGCGAGCCCGACACCACCTACCTGGTCCACGGCGAACCCGCGGGGTCCGAAGCACTGCACGAGGCGATCGAGGCCACCTACGACTGGGCCGCGGTGGTGCCCCAGCACCTGGAGCGCGTGCGCCTCACCTGAGCGTGGCCTCGTAGCCCACGAGGTGGCTGTACCTCTGCGGGCGCAGCCACCACAACCGCGGCCACCTCGGTGCGATCAGCCTCTGGATCCGCCGGGTGGATCAGGCGGCGAGGCGGGCCCGGGCGGCCTTGGCCCGGTCGAGGTGCTTCTGCGGGACGAACGTGCCGTTGGGGGTGGTGGCCCCGCCGCCCTCGTCGCCCCCGGCATCGCCGGCGCCCTCGTCGTCCGACGACGCACCGCCGACGGCGATCTCCTCCTCGTCGCCGGCGAGGAACCGCTTCCACTCCTCGGGCGTGGCCAGCACCTTGCGGTCCACCGTGCCGAGCGAGATGCCGTTGTCGAAGCGCACCCAGTACCGGATCCAGCTGAGGCCGGCCACCAGGATCACCTTGCCGGTGGTGCCCTCGGGCACGTCACGCAACGCGGTGCGGGCCACGACCTTGGCGCCCTTGCGGAGGTCACGGGAAGCGGTAGCGGTCTCGGCCATGGACCGATCGTGCCCGCTGGAGAGGGTCGGCCGCCACTCCGACAGCCCGATGGTCCCTACTGGGCGCCTCCTCGGCCGGCACCGGCCACAGGTGTGCGTGCTCGATGTCGCTCAACAGCATCGAGCACGCACACCTCGAGGAATCGACGCGCCGACCAGGCCAAACCGCATGCACAGGGAAATAGTTTCCCTTGGCAAGGAGTTGTAGGACACGATGACCAGCGTGACCCGATCCCCCGCCCCCATCCGCGCCGCCGACCCCGGCGCGGCCACCGGTCTGGTGGACGTGGCCGACCGGCTCCGGCTCAGCACCACCCGCCTGGCCCGCCTCCTGCGCCAGCAGTCCGACTACGACCTCACCCCCACGCAGCTCGCCGCGCTCGCCACGCTCCACCGCTGCGGGCCCGTGCCCGTGGGCACCCTGGCCGAGGTCGAGCAGGTCTCGGCGCCGACGGCCACGAAGGTGGTGGGACGACTCCACGCCGCCGGTCTCGTCGATCGACAGCCCGACCCGGCCGACCGTCGCGTGAGCCTGGTGGCGTTGACCCCGGCCGGCGAGCGCCTGCTCGCCGAGATCCGCGACCGCAAGACGGCGTGGCTCACCCAGCGCCTCGACCGGCTCCCGGCCGAGGAGCTCCGGTGCCTGGTCGAGGCCCTCGACGTCCTCGAGCACCTCACCGCGCCCGAGATCAGGGGTCCGAGCTGATGGCCGCGCCCCCGCCCACCGATCCCCTGCCCGAGGTGGCCGACCCCGACGTCGACCTCGACGTCGACCGCTCCACGTTCCGCTCGCTCCACGTCCGCAACTTCCGCCTCTTCTTCGTGGGCCAGCTCGTGTCGCAGACCGGCAGCTGGCTGAGCATGGTCGTGCAGACCCTGCTCGTGCTGAAGCTCGCCGGCTCCGGTGTCTCGCTCGGCCTGCTCATGGCCTGCCAGTTCGGGCCGGTCCTCGTGCTCGGCGCCTGGGCCGGTGCCATCGCCGACCGAGCCGACAAGCGCAAGCTCCTGATCACGATCCAGGCGCTGTCCATGGCCCAGTCGGCCGCGCTCGGCCTCGTGGTCCTGGCCGGGTGGGCGTCGGTGCCGGCGATCTTCGCCCTGGCCGCGGTGCAGGGCGTGCTCACCGCGTTCGACAACCCCACTCGCCGCGCCTTCGTGGTGGAGATGGTCCCACCGTCGGACGTCTCCAACGCCGTCAGCCTGAACAGCGCGGTCATGACCGCCTCTCGCGTGGTCGGACCGGCCGTGGCCGGCGTGCTGGTGGTCAACCTCGGCTACGGCTGGCCGTTCCTGATCGACGCCCTGAGCTACGTGGCCGTCCTGGCCGGGCTGGTGATGATGCGTCCCGCCGAGCTGTTCCGCAGCGCACCCACCGCCAAGGGCAAGGGCCAGGTGCGCGCCGGCCTGCGCTACGTGCGATCCGAACCGGTGCTGCTGGTGCCCATGGTGATGATGACCCTGATCGGCACCCTGGCCTTCAACTTCTCGGTGACCGTGCCCCTCCTGGTGAAGGGCCCGCTCGGCGGCGACACCACCTCGTTCACCCTGCTGTTCTCGGCGCTCAGCGCCGGGTCGCTGGTGGGCGCCCTGCTCACGGCACGACGCACCGACGTGACCACGCTCCAGCTGGTGGCCTCGTCGGGGGCGTTCGGCGCGGGCATGCTCGCCCTGGCGGCGGTGCCGGTCCTGTGGCTCGCCTTCCCCGTGGCCGTCCTGCTCGGGCTGGGATCGATCGGCTTCCTCACCTCCACCACGGCGTTGGTGCAGCTCCGGGCCGCGCCCGAGTACCGGGGCCGGGTGCTCGCCCTCCAGGGGATGGTGTTCCTCGGCTCCACCCCGATCGGCGGGCCGCTCGTGGGCTGGGTGTCCGATGTGGGCGGTCCTCGGGCCGGGATCGCCCTCGGCGCCATCGCCTGCCTGGTGGCGTCCGCCTACGGCGCCCACGGCCTGGGCCTCCGGGGCGAGGACGTGGTCGAAGCGCCGAACCGCGACCAGCCGGTCGACCTCCCCGCTGACGACGTCGCCCTCGCCGACTGATCGAGCCCCCCCGCCTCGCTCGAAGGTGCGCGTGCTCGGTGCTGCCCTACGACATCGAGCACGCACACCTCGAGGTCCTCGCTCCAAGGTGCGCGTGCTCGGGGCTGCACCACGACATCGAACACGCACACCTTGATCGGTGCGCACACCTCGAGGGGTCGGGCAGGGTCGGGCGGGGTCGGGCGGGATCAGCTTCCGGCGGGGGTCCGGCGCTCGGACCAGGTTCGGCCGGCCTCCACGTCGATGTCGTGGGGCAGGCCGAGGACGCGCTCGGCGAGGATGTTGCGCTGCACGTCGCCGGTGCCGCCGCCGATGGTGAGCGCC
The DNA here is from genome assembly GCA_964542495.1 of uncultured Aquihabitans sp. Lineage (GTDB taxonomy): Bacteria > Actinomycetota > Acidimicrobiia > Acidimicrobiales > Iamiaceae > Aquihabitans. The sequence continues at coordinate 163 of CAZIVZ010000224.1, read as the reverse complement.
GGGGCGAACAGGTAGCCGTAGTTCCAGGCGTCGGCCGGGGCGCCGAGCGGGCCCTGGTCGCCGAGCATGCCGCCCGCTCCGGCCAGGTCCTTGGCCAGACCCATGATCGCCTGGCCGTGCTCGTCGGCCATCACCTTGCGGATCGACGCCTCGGGACCCGGCT
>CAZIVZ010000223.1:0-5865 GCA_964542495.1 uncultured Aquihabitans sp. | reverse complement strand
CTGCTGCCCCACGTGGGCTTCGTGGCCGCCCTCGGCTTCAACGACGGCGTGGCCCTCCTGGCCACCACCGGCACCCTCCACGCCCTGATCGCCCTCCTCACCACCCCCAGCGAATGTGGTGTGCGGGAGCGACGTTCCGGTCGATTTCGCGCGTGGAGTTCGAGCAGTGAGCCGGGTCGACGGGCGACGATCCTCGGGCTGTGGTGCGCAGTCGCGGCGTCCACCCGACCGATGGGGCTGGCCTTCGCGGCGTCCGCCGCCCTCCTCGCCCTGGTGAGCACCCGGGGTCGGCTGCCCTTGGCTGCCACCATGGCCCGCCTGGGCGCTCCGACCGCGGTGCTTGCCGGCTGGTGGTACGTGGCCAACGTCGTCCGGTACGGCGACCTCAGCGGCTCAGAGGCCCTCCTGCACAAGTTCCTGCGCCAGCCGTCGGGGTCCCTCGTGTCGAACCTGCGCGACAACACGATCTGGGAGTCGGCCCTTCGCACGATCACCACCCGACGCACCGATGCCCCCCTCGCCACCGACCCCGTGCTCTGGTTCCGCCTGGCCGAGGTGGTGACCGTGGTCGGTGTGGTCGCCACCATCGTGCTCGTGGTGACGGATCGCCGAGCGCGCCGACAGGCACCACCTCGCGCCCGGGCCGGCGGGCCGCCACTGCCTGCCCGGGCCTGGGCGGCGTCGGGCGCGCTGGCGCTGGTGCCGCTGGTGCTCACCGCCCAGCACACCGCCGGGGGCGGCAACCCCCACCCGCGCTACCTGTTGCCCGCCGTGCCCGTGCTGGCCACGGCGGTCGCGCTGCCCCTGGTCCGCCTCACGCGGTGCTGGGGGGCGGTCGTGCTCCTGGTTGCGCTGGCGGTGCTGACGACGGTGCAGGCTCGTGCCTCGATCCAGGACCTCGAGGCCAACCCGCTGGGACCGCCGGGCACGCCCCTGGCCGAGTCGGCGGGGGCGCCGTGGGTGCAGGGAGTCGGCCTGGGCGCCGCCGGGCTGGGCCTGGTCTTGTTGGTGGTGGCCCTGGCGCGCCTCGGCCGACCCGTGGCCGAGTCCGCCACCCGCTGACGGCGGGTCAGGAGCCGGGCGGAGCCTGCAGGGGCAGCGGGGCGCACAAGCCGTCGAGCTCGGCGACCTGGATGGCCTCGCGGTTGGCGTAGGTGATCTCGTTGGTGGGATCGACGCGCACCCGGTACTCCCGGAACGACTGCTCGAGGCTGTCGTAGGCGAGCAGCCGACCCACGAGGGGATCGCCCAGGCCGAGGATCAGCTTGATGGCCTCGATGGCCTGGATCGAACCCACGATGCCGGGCAGCACGCCGAGCACGCCGGCCTCGGCGCACGAGGGTGCCAGCTCGGCGGGCGGCGGCTCGGGAACCATGTCGCGATAGGTGGGGCCGCGCTTCGGGTCGAAGACGGTGACCATCCCCTCGAAGCGGAAGATCGAGCCGTGGACCACCGGGATGCCCAGCTTCACGGAGGCATCGTTGACCAGGAACCGCGTGGGGAAGTTGTCGGTGCCGTCGACGATCACGTCGTAGCCGCTGATGATGTCCATCACGTTGTCGGCCCCGAGGCGCACGTCGTAGGTGACCACGTTGACGTCGGGGTTGAGCAGGGTGAGGGTCTTCTTGGCCGAGTCGACCTTGCGGTCGCCGATGCGGTCGACGTTGTGGAGGATCTGGCGCTGGAGGTTGGAGGCGTCGACCACGTCCATGTCGATGATGCCGAGCGTGCCGACGCCCGCCGCCGCCAGGTAGAGGGCTGCCGGCGAGCCGAGGCCACCGGCACCGAGGAGGAGGACCTTGGCGTCGAGCAGCTCCTGCTGGCCGGTCTCGCCAACCTCGGGCAGCAGCAGGTGGCGCTTGTAGCGGTTGCGCTGCTCGGCGCTGAGCGCGGCCGGCGTGACCCACTCGCGGTCCTCGTCCTTCCAGCGGTTGAAGCCCCCGATCACCGAGACCACGTCGGTGTAGCCGAGCTCGCCGAGGGTCTTGGCTGCGAACGCGGAGCGGGTGCCGCCGGCGCAGATCACCACCAGCGGGGTGCCCCGGTCCGGGATGCGCATCTCGATGTTGGTCTCGAGGGTGCCACGCGGGAGGTGCACCGAGCCCGGCAGCGCTCCCTGCTCGTACTCGTCGGGCTCGCGCACGTCGAGCACCACCACCCCGTCGCCGGTGCGGAGGCGATCGGCCTCCGCGGTATCGACCTCGCGGATCTGGGCCTTGGTGGATGCGAGCAGGTCTCGGAAGCTGGCCATGACGGTCCCTCTGGAGAAGCGGTGGTGGCCCATCCGGCGGTGGGCGGGAAAATGCTACCGGGGTGGTCAACAATCAGGCCAGACGTACGATTCCCGCGTGGTCGACGAGCGGATCAATCCCACGGGTGCCGGCGGTACCGGCCGGGTGGTGGTGCTGAGCGACGTGCACCTGGGCACCGACCGCCCCACGGCCTGGTACCAGCGCGAGGTCCACGAGGCCCCGCTGGTCCACCTGCTCGACTGGGTGGCCGACCAGGCCGAGGCCGTGGCCGTGGCCGAACTGGTGCTGCTGGGCGACATCGTCGACCTCTGGACCTACCCGGCCGAGGAGGAGCCGCCGACCTTCGCCGACGTCGTCGCCACGCACCCCGCCGTGCTCGGTCCCACCGGCGCCCTGGCCCGCGCCCTCGATGCCCTGGACGGGCAGGTCACCTACGTGCCCGGCAACCACGACATGGGGATCACGGCCGACGAGGTTGCCTCCATAGCCAGCCCGCGGGGTCATCGGGTGCGGCTCGTGGAAGACGTGCCGTACCACCCGCTCGGTCCCGCCGACCGGCGGATCGCCCTCGCGCACGGACATCACCACACGATGTTCAACGCGCCGCACGCCACCAACCCGTGGGCGCCGCTGCCCCTCGGCTACTTCGTCACCCGCGCCGTCGCCACCGGGTGGGCGCGGCGCCTCGAGCCGGGACAGACCGTGGCCGACCTGCCCGGCCAGGGCGCGCCCAACGGCATCGACCGCCGTTCGCTCGGGGCGGTGGCCTCCGGGCTCGGGGCGGGGTCCATCGCCGCCGCGCTCGTCGACTTCGTGTCGGGGGCCACCGGTGTCGGCCTCGACGAGCCGATCGCCATGCCCGACGGCTCGACCGCCACCCTCGGCGATGCTCGGATCGCATATGCCGAGTGCTGGAGCGACTGGGCGCGTGGTGCCGGCGGCGGCTACTTCGGCACGGCCAGCGCGTACCGAGCCGCCATGGCCGACCTCGACGGCAGCTACCTGGGATGGTTCGCCCAGCAGGCCGCCCTCCCCCACGGCACCGAGCTGGTGGTGATGGGCCACACCCACGTGCCGGTGTCAGGCCTGCGCTCCGCAGCCGTGCAGTACGTGAACACCGGCTTCGACTGCCCGTCGCGTCCCGACCGCGACCAAGCCGACCCCGCCAAGGCGCAGCACGCCACGTTCGCGCTGGTCGACGTCGAGGCGCTCGACGCCCACGTGTGGGAGGTCGCGGCCGAGGGTGACGCCCACGTCTGCCGCCCGCTCGACGTCGCCCCCGCTCGCGTGGTGAGCGCCACGGGGATGGACTTCTCCTGCTACGTGGCCATCGACAACACGCGCGGCACCCGGGACCTGGACCTCGAGTGCGACGCCGCCACCTCAGGTGCCTACGTCGTGCCGCCGCCGGGCCGGATCGCTGCCGGCGAGGTCGGCAGGTTCTGGCTGCAGGACAAGCTCGGCCCGTCGGGCTCGAGCGGCACGGCCACCTACACCGACGGGGTCGACGAGATCACCTTCGCCTTCTCGTGCCCCACCCTCGGGACGAACTCGTGCTCGGGCTCGCCCCACGTGGCCACCCGGACCGGGGACGACCCGTGGAGGGACGGCGAGGTCGTCCGGTTCGGTCACCCGTTCTTCGTGCGCTTCGTGCTCTGAGGACCGCCGGACGCTCCCGGCCGGGAACGAAGCGGGGTCACGCCAGCAGGGAGAGGTACCCGTCCGCGCCGTGCCCGGGCGCGAAGAACCAGCACTCCACCGCGTCGCGCCACTCGGTCATGGCCTCGGTCAGGTAGGTGCGATGGAGGAACCGCTCGTCGAACAGCAGGGCGTCGCCGGGCTCGAACTCCGGATGGATCGGGGCGATGTCTCCAGCAGCGGCCTCCGCCCGCGCGTCGGCGATCCACGCCGAGCCGGGACCGTTGTCGGTGGGGAGGACCTCGGCGATGCGGCGGGGGAACAGCTCGAGACCGGGCGTGGGACGTTCGCCACCGCACGGCGTGAGCGCGACCCACACGTTCATCGCCCGCGCCTCGGGGCCCATGAACGAGCCGTCCTGGTGCCATCCGGCGAAGTTGAACACCGGAGCCGACCGGCGCAGGGTGGACTTCTGCAGCGAGTACAGGGGCCGTTGACCGAAGTGATGCTGGATGGCGGCGATGGCACCGGACGCTCGCAGGTCGTGGAGGATCCGGGCGCTGGCCGCCGGCGAGTCGCCCAGCCAGGTCCCACCCTGGTTGGCGACCATGCGACGGTTGGCGCGCTCCATCTCACCCACCGGCGCGACCGGGCGGTACCACCGGTCCACCGACTGGTTGGGACGGTCGCCGTCGCGCAGTGCCCCGGCCCGGTCGATGGCCTCTCGGGCCCTCGCCACCTGCTCCCGATCGAACAAGCGACGGACGGTGAGGCAGCCGTGGTGCACGACCGAACCGCTGAGCACCTCGCCGGTGAGGTCCTCTGGGGTCACCTCCGGCAGGCGGCCCGCCACGTGCGGGAACGGGTCAGCGACCACCGGTGGCCAGGGCCGGCGGCTGACGGGCTCCAGGAATTCGACGGCGTCGCGTCGCAGGTCGGCCAGGCGGAGCTCGACCTCCTTGGTGGGCGCGCGATCGGCCACCTCGGCCAGCAGATCGACCGCGGCCACCGGGTCCCCGCCGGCAACGAGGCGGTCGGCCGCGACCAGAGCGGCCGAAGGGTCCAGCTCTGCCTCGACCTGCACGCCCTCGCATGGGTGGCGACGAGTGCGTCGGTGGAACCAAGACGAAAGGTCCACGAACACTCCCTCGTCGACATCGGACAGCGCGCCCAGAAGGCGTCTCCCACCAACGTCTATCAGACAAATCGGTCACACCGGAAGCCAGCCCGTTCCCTTGACTCGACATCCACAATGCATGAAACTGCATGAAACATCGCAGACGGGCGCTGCGGACCGACCTCGGCCACTGGGCCGACCCCCCTCAGGAGGATCCCGTGCTCCCAACGCTCGACCACACGCTGCCCACCGACCAACTGCGCATCACGCCGTGGCTCGATCCGGTGGTCGACCTCGTCGGCCACGACCTGCGATCGCCCTACGTCGAGCGCTTCTGGCTCCCCGTCCTCGGACCGACCACCACCTTCCTGCTCCGCCGGATCGCCCTGTCGTTCGAGGAGCACCCCGACGGGTTCGACCTGCCCCTGCTCGACACGGCGGCCTCCCTCGGGCTGGGCACCAAGGGTGGCCGCAACGCCCCGTTCCTGCGGGCCATCGAGCGGGCCGGCACCTTCAAGATCTCGCGGGCGGTGGGGCCCGGCGTGCTCGAGGTTCGTCGCCGCCTGGCGCCGATCACCCGGGTGCAGCTGAACCGGCTCCCCGCTCCGCTGCAGGACGAGCACGCCGCCTGGCAGGAGCAGGAGCTGCGCACCCCGGATCTCGAGACGCAGCGTCGCCGGGCCCGTCGCCTGGCGCTCAGCCTGGCCGAGCTCGGCGAGGACGACGAGGCCATCGAGAGCCAGCTGCACCGCTGGAAGCTCCATCCGGCCCTCGCCCACGAGGCCCTCCGCTGGGCGCGCGGCCGCCAGAACGGGCTTCCGATCCCGCCGCCACCACCGCTGCCCGGCTCGGCTGGAC
>CAZIVZ010000222.1:0-5896 GCA_964542495.1 uncultured Aquihabitans sp. | reverse complement strand
CGCAGGCCGGCGCGGGCACCTGAGAGGCCCCAGGCCACGTGCTGGCCGACCATCGGCAGCTGGCGGACGATCTCCTCGGCGCGGCGGCGCTGACGGACGTAGCGGGGGTCGAGCCGCAGGCGCGAGACGGTGGACGTGAGGCGGCCGACGGTGGGGGCGTAGGAGCGGCCGTTGTCGTTGAGGATGATGATGGCCTTGCGGCCGGTGTGGCCCAGGTTGTTCAGCGCCTCGTAGGCCATGCCGCCGGTGAGGGCGCCGTCGCCGATGACGGCCACCACCTCGCGCCGGTGGTAGGTGGTGCCGGTGCGCAGCGCGTCGTCGCGCCGGAGGTCCTCGGCCATGGCCAGCCCGTGGGCGTAGGACAGCGCGGTGGACGCGTGGCTGTTCTCGATCCAGTCGTGCTCGGACTCGCCCTGGTCGGGGTAGCCCGACAGGCCCCCCTCCTGACGCAGCCGGGCGAAGCCCTCCTGGCGGCCGGTGACCAGCTTGTGCACGTAGGCCAGGTGACCGGTGTCCCAGAGGATGCGGTCGTGCGGGGAGTCGAACACCCGGTGGAGGGCCAGGGTGAGCTCGACCACGCCGAGGTTGGACCCGAGGTGGCCGCCGTTGCGAGCCACGGCGCCCACGACGAAGTCACGGATCTCCTGGGCCAGCTCGGCCAGCTGCCACTCGTCGAGCGAGCGCAGGTCGGCCGGTGTCTTGATGGTTTCCAGCAGCATCGGGGACAGGGCCTCCGGACGAGGTTCGTGGGGCCGGCTGCGCGGGACACGCCCGAGACCCGACCGACAACGCTACCGCGGGTGGGGCGGTCCGCCCGATCGCGTCGGGGGCCGGCCCTACGATGCCCGGGTGGCCCAGGTCGAGCGAGCGAGGGTGGTGGGCGAGCAGGCACTGTCGGCGGTGCGGCGCTCCGTGTCGGAACGCCTGGCCGAGCTCATCAAGGGCGACCCGGCGTGGGCCGAGCAGGCGGCCGACGTGGGCCTCGTCGACCGTGCCTGGCTCGAGGCGCCGTCGGACAACCCGTTCCGGACCGCCCCACCTGGCGAGATGGTGCAACGGTTCCTCGAGCGCACCGCCGAGCAGCGCCCGTCGGTGTTGGCCAGCATGGGGCTCAACGCGCTGCAGGGGCTGTCGCTGTGGCGGTCGGACCCCGTCGACCACGCCGTCCCCACCTCGCTCACCGTGATGTTCACCGACCTCGAGGGGTTCACCCGCTTCACCGCCGACATGGGTGATGACGCCGCCGCGGCGCTCATCGCCGGCCACCAGCGAGTGGTCGGTCCCGTCGTGCGGAGCCGAGGTGGCCACATCGTGAAGCGGATCGGCGACGGCCTGATGCTCACCTTCCCCGCGCCCGAGGCGGCTCTGCTGGCGGCGTTGGAGCTGGTGGAGTCGATCAGCGATCCGCTGCGCCTGCGCGCCGGCATCCACCTCGGCGAGGCGGTGGTGACCCACGACGACCTCTTCGGCCACGTGGTCAACGTGGCGGCCCGCATCACCGAGGAGGCCAGGGGCGGCCAGGTGCTGGCGTCGGTCGACGTGCGCGACGCGGTGGCCCCCATGGCCGGCATCCGCTTCGGCCGGGCCCGGCGGGCCCGGCTCAAGGGGATCGAGCCGATGTCGCTGTGTCGGATCGAGCGCGTCGCTCCGTGAGCTCCACCCGACCCGACCAGCCGGGGGTCGGTGCGCTGCTCGAGACCATCGAGAACCAGCGCCTGGGGTGCGAGCTGGCGGGCTCGCCGCTGTACGCCGATCTGCTCGACGTGGTGGCGGCCGACGTGGTGGCCGGTGGGGTGTGCGCCCCGTTGCTGGCCCCGCTCGCCGGCGCCCCCTACGGCGACGCGGTGATCCTGCGCTTCCTGGCTGCGGTGCACCGGCTGGTGCTCGAGGGAGGCGCACCCGACCTGGCGGTGCACTACCCGTCGGTCGGGGGCACCCCCGGCCGGGCTGTCGGTAGGTGCTTCCTGGCCGAGGTGGCGCGCCACCGCGATCGCATCGCCGCGCTGTTGCAACTCGGGGTCCAGACCAACGAGGTGGGGCGCAGCGTGCCGCTGCTCACCGGGTACCTGGAGCTGGCCGGTCGGGGGTTGCCGCTGCGGATCCTGGAGGTGGGCGCCAGCGCCGGGCTCAACCTGCGCTTCGACCGGTACCGCTACGAGGCCGGCGGCATCGGGTTCGGGCCGGTCGACAGCCCGCTGCGGTTCGTCGAGCCGTGGGTGGGCCGGGCACCCGACCTCGCCCGCACGATCGCGGTGGCCAGCCGCGAGGGCGCCGATCTGGACCCGATCGATCCAGCCACCGAGGCGGGACGGCTGCGCTTGCGCTCCTACCTCTGGCCCGACCAACCCCAGCGGCGGGCCCGTCTCGAAGCCGCGCTGGCGGTGGCCGCTGCCACGCCGGTGCGGGTGGCGCGCGCCGACGCCGTGGGGTGGGCCCGGGACCGGTTGCGGGAGCCGGCGCCCGGGTGCCTCACGGTGGTGGCCCACTCGATCGTGTTCCAATACCTCACGGCCGACGACCGGGTCGCGTTCCTGGCGGTGCTCGACGAGGCCGGCGGGCGCGCCACCCCCGACGCCCCGCTCGCCTGGCTGCGGATGGAGCCGGGAGGCGACCAGGCCGAGCTGCGCCTCACCTGCTGGCCGGGTGGCCCCACGGAGCTGGTGGCCCGCAGCTCGTACCACGGACCTCCTGTGGTGCTGGCGGGCGGCGCGTCGGAGCCGACCCGATGAGCAGGCTCCTGGCGCGCCGCTCCGCGTTCCTCGGTGCGCTCGTGGCGCTCACCCGCCTGCCCGGCCTGCTGGCGGCACGCACGTTCAACAGCGACGAGGCCACCCTGGCCGTGGGCGGTCGGGCGCTCGCCGGCGGGGGCGCCCTGTACGTGGACGTCATCGACCGGAAGCCGCCGCTGCCCTTCGCCGCCTACGCCCTGGCCGGCACCGAGCACCTCCAGCTGGTCCGCCTCGTGGTGGCCCTGCTGATCCTGGCCTCCGCGCTGGTGCTGGCCGACGAGGCGGACCGGCGGTGGGGCGATCGGGCGGGGTGGGTGGCCGGTGTGGCCACGGTGCTCGGCGCCGCTGCCCTCGGCCCCGCCGACGCGCCGCCGGCCAACTTCGAGCTGTTCGCTCTCCTGCCCATCTCGGTGGCGGTGGTGGTTGCGGCCCGGGGCCGGGCGGCGGTGGCCGGCGTGGCCCTGGCCGTGGCGGTGCTGTGCAAGCAGCCGGCGGCGGTCACCGTCGTGCCGGTGGCGTGGTCGTGGTGGGCCACCCGTCGCTGGCGCGGCGTGGCGGTCGGCGTGGTCGCCGGCGCCGTGGCGGGGCTGGCCCTGGCGGTACCGTTCGGGCTGCGCAACGTGATCGAGTGGTCGCTGCTGGGCACGGGTGGCTACCTCGTCCTCGACGCTGCCGACCTCGGGTTCGCCGCCGTGCGCCTCCTCGCCCTGGCCGCGCTGGCCCTGGGGTTCTGGGCGGGGGCCTGGCTGCTGGTGGTCGCGGCCGCCCGCCACCGGACCGCACCCGAGCACGGCTCCGACCCCGCCACTCGAACCGACCTCGACCTGTGGCTCCTGCTCGGTGCCTCGTTGCTGGCCGTGGTGGCCGGGTTCCGGTTCTTCCCGCACTACCTCCTCCAGGCCCTGCCGGCGGTGGCGCTGCTGGCGGCCAAGGGCGCCGTGGCCCGCCCGGCGTTGCTGCGCCCAGCGGTGGGCGTGGGCGTGGCGTCGGTCGGGGTGGCGCTCACCTTGGCCACGGGCGTGGCCCTCACCGCCCCGCCCGCGGTGGAGGTCGACGTGGCCCGCTACATCCGCCGGACCACCGACCCCGACCAGCTGGTGCTGGTCTGGGGCAACGAGCCCGAGGTCTACTGGCGAGCAGACCGGCTCCCCGCCGGCGGCTTCACCCACAGCGAGTTCATCACCGGTTGGTCAGGTGGCCGCCGGCCCCGCTCGGTCACCGAGGAGACGGTGGCCGACCCCGAGCTCTACCGCGAGTGGATCGCCCGGCTCGAGGCCGACCCGCCCGTGCTCATCGTCGACACCGCTGCCGCCGACCTGCGCGGGGGGACGTGGTTCTCGCTGGAGGGCTTCGACGCCCTGGCCGACCTGCTCCGCGAGCGCTACGTCCGGGTGGCCGTGATCGACGGCGTGCCGGTCTACCGACTCCGCACCCACGGCCGCGTCCATCCAGGAGCGATCCCATGACCCTCACCCGTGCCGAGCTCGAGGCCCGGGCTCGCGAAGACCTGGCCCGGCTGCGCTCGCCGGAGGGCTGGTACCAGGCCGGCCTGCCCCGCTTCGCCCGGCTGTTCGGGCGGGACTCGTGCATCTCGGCCCTCCAGGTGCTCCCCGAGGACCCCTCGGCGGCGGCGGCCACCATCCGGGCCCTGGCTCGGTGCCAGGGCCGGGTGTACGACCGGCGGCGGGAGGAGGAGCCGGGCAAGATCGCCCACGAGATCCCGGTGCGACTCGAGGATCTGGCGCGCCTCGAGCTGCGCAAGCGCTTCCGGTGGGGGTTCCCGTACTACGGCGGCGTCGACAGCACGTCGTGGTGGGTGCGGCTGGTGGACCGCTACGTGGAGCGGACCGGCGACCGGGCCCTGCTGGCCGAGGTGACCCCCAACCTGGCGCGCGCCGCGGGCTGGATGGCGGGCCCGGCCCGGATCGGCTTCGCCGACTTCGTGGCCTACCAGCGCCGCAACCCGGCCGGCTTGCTCCACCAGGGCTGGCGGGACTCGGACCTCGGCGCCGTGCCCATCGTGGCGCCGGTGTCGCTGGTGGAGGTGCAGGGCTACCACGCCGAGGCGGCGGCGGCGCTGGCCCGCCTCGGGGTCGCCGCCCCCCGTGCCGTCCACGTCGACCCCGACGCGTTCGAGCGGCACTTCTGGATGCCCGACGAGGGCACCTACGCGCTGGCCGTGGGAGGCGACGGCGCGGTCTCGCGGATCGTCACCTCGAACGCCGGGCACCTGCTCGGCACCCCGCTGCTGGGGGCGGACCGGGCCGGCGCGGTGGCCGACCGCCTCTTCGGCGACGACCTGTGGACCCCCGTCGGCATCCGCACCCACTCGAGCGCCGATCCCTACTTCGACGCCGACAGCTACCACCGCGGATCCATCTGGCCCCACGACAACTGGGTGATCCACGAAGGCCTCCGGGCGGTGGGCCGTCACGACGACGCCCGCCGGCTCCGGCGCGCCGTGCTCGACGCGCTGTGCCGGCTGGAGCTCATCCCCGAGCTCTACGCGTGCCACGGCGGCCGGGCCGAGCCGCTGGCGCAGGCCCAGCCCCAGCAGGCCTGGAGCAGCGGCGCCGTGGTGTCGTTCCTGGCCGCCGAAGCCTCGGACTAGACCGGTGCAGCGCGACGGTGGACCCACCGGTCCACGGCCACCGCGATGAGCCAGCCACCGGCGAGGGCGACGGCGCCGAACAAGGCGTCGAGCCAGAAGTGGTTCGCCGTCACCAGGATGCAGAACAGCGTGACGGCCGGGTAGAGGAACGCCAGCCAGCGGGCCCGGCCCCGCCCCACCACCAGCACCACCGTGATGGCGCACCAGGTGGACCAGCCGAAGTGGAGGCTGGGCATGGCCGCGTACTGGTTCGACAGCGAGGCCATGCCGCCGGAGCCGAACTTCCAGATCCCGCCCCACACCTCGATGGTGTCGACCAGCCCGTACCCATGGCAGTTCGCGGCCTGCCCGGCGCAGGCGCCGTAGACGCTCGGGCTGTCCAGCAACCTCGGGGGCATGAGGGTGTAGGCGGCGAAGCCGATCAGGGCCAGAGCGGTGGTACCGGCGAGCATGGTGCGGGCGAAGCGGTACACCTGCGGCGCCCGGCGGAAGGCGAACACGAGCACGCCCATGGTGACCACGAAGTGGGCGGTGCCGTAGAAGATGTTCCACCAGC
>CAZIVZ010000221.1:0-5902 GCA_964542495.1 uncultured Aquihabitans sp. | reverse complement strand
ACTCGATCGAGCTGATCGAGCTCTACCTGGGCGCCCTCGAGATCGGCCTCTACGTGACGCCGATCAACTGGCACCTGGTGGGCCCGGAGGTCGCCTACATCCTGGGCGACAGCGATGCCAAGGTGTTCGTGGCCCACGAGCGCTTCGCCGACGTGGCCCGCACCGCCGCCGACGCGGCCGGGTTCCCGGCCGACCGGGCGTTCACCGTCGGCACCGTCGAGGGCTTCCGCCCCCTGGCCGAGCTCACCGCCGGCCAGCCCGACACCGCCCCGGAGGGTCGCACCACCGGGGCCGCCATGCACTACACGTCGGGCACGACGGGTCGCCCCAAGGGCGTGAAGCGCGGCCTGTTCGAGATCGACCCGTCGGACATGGGCGAGCTGCTCACCATGCTCCCCGGGCTCTTCGGCGTGGGCCCCCACGACGACCACGTGCACCTCACGGTGTCGCCGCTCTACCACACCGCGGTGCTGATGTGGACGGGCAACGCGCTGCACCTCGGCCACACCGTGGTGCTGATGGACAAGTGGCTGCCCGAGGACACGCTGCGCCTCATCGACCGCTACCGGGTGACCTACTCGCACATGGTGCCCACCCAGTTCGTGCGCCTGCTCGACCTGCCCGAGGAGGTGCGAGCCGGCTACGACGTCAGCTCGCTGCGCAACATGGTCCACGGCGCCGCCCCGTGCCCGCAGGAGATCAAGCACCGGATGATCGACTGGTGGGGCGACACCATCCAGGAGTACTACGCGGCCACCGAGGGCGGTGGCACGGTGATCACCGCGGCCGAGTGGAAGGAGCGGCCGGGCTCGGTGGGAACGGCGTGGCCCGGCAGCGAGATCCGCATCTACGACGACGAGGGCACCCAGCTCCCCGCCGGCAAGATCGGCACCGTCTACATGCAGCTCATGGCCGACTTCGAGTACAAGGGCGACTCGGCCAAGACCAAGGCGAACCGCATCGAGAACTTCTTCACGGTGGGCGACCTGGGCGAGATGGACGAGGCGGGCTACCTGTACCTGCGCGACCGCAAGGCCGACATGATCATCTCGGGAGGGGCCAACATCTACCCCGCCGAGATCGAGGGCGAGCTCATCAACCACCCGGCCGTGCAGGACGTGGCCGTCTTCGGCATCCCGAACGCCGACTGGGGCGAGGAGATCAAGGCCGTCGTCGAGCTGCACGAGGGCTTCGAGCCCAGCGACGAGCTGGCCGCCGAGATCCTGGCCTGGGCCGCCACCCGGATGGGCAAGTTCAAGCTCCCGCGCACCATCGACTTCGTGGACGCGCTGCCGCGCGAGCCCAACGGCAAGCTCATCAAGCGCAAGCTACGCGACCCCTATTGGGAGGGCGTCGACCGCAAGATCTGAGCGGGCCGCGAGCGCCCGCTCAGCTCACCGGTCGTAGTGGTCCAGCACCAGGTGGGCGGCCAGCTCGACCTCATCGGCCACCTTGGCCATGCCCGACCAGCCGTTGACCCAGCCGATCAGGGCCGAGAACCAGACGTGGCCGAGGGTGCGGATGACCTGGGCCTGGAACGCCGGGTCGAAGTCGTCGCCCAGCGCCGTCGACAGGATCCGAACCATCGACGCCGACACGTCCTCCTGGCACGCCGCCGCGCCGCGGTCAGGCGAGAGCAGCGCGGTGACGACCGCCTCGGAGAGCTCGGGCTCGCGCTCCATGGCACGCGTGGCCCGACCGAGGACGTCGAGCACCCGCGCCACCGTGGTGTCCCCGCGGGGCGGACGCTGGCCGACCCGGCGCTCGAGGTCGAGGACCCACTCCACCATGGCCGCCGCCAGCAGGTGGTCCTTGGACGAGAAGTAGCGGTAGATCGTGCCGAGGGCCACGCCGGCGGTGGTGGCCACGTCGCGCATCTGCACGGCGTCGTAGCCGCCGGCGGCCCCGAGCTCGAGGGCGGCGCGCAGCACGCGATCGCGACGGGCCGCCTGGCTCCTGGTGAGCGTGAGCGGCTCGGCCTCGGTGCGGGCGTCGGCATCGACGTTGGCGCTCATGCGACGCTGCCCCTGCGGGCGAGGTCGCGGAACGGCAGGTCGCGGTCGACCTGTGGCTCTCGGGGAAGCCCCAGGACCCGCTCCCCCATGATGTTGCGCTGCACCTCGTTGGAGCCGCCGGCGATGCGGATGGCCGGGGCGTAGAGGAACCGGTTCTGCCAGTCCATCCCCGCCGGGGCGTCGGCCGACATGAGCGCGCCCTCGGGACCGAGCAGCTGGAGCGAGGTGTCACCGAGCCGGCGCAGGTACTCGGCCGCGAACAGCTTCATGACCGAGGTCTCCGGCCCGGGCGGGACGCCCTTGCTGAGGGCGGTCTGGAGCCGGAAGCCGTGGTAGCGCTGGATCTGCTGGCGGATCCAGCAGTCGACCAGGGCCTGGCGCAGGATGGGGTCGTCGGAGCGGCCCCGCTTGCGCGCCAGGTCGATCAGGGCACCGGTGTCGCTCGACTTGTTGGCCCCCGCGATGAGGCCCCGCTCGTTGGAGAGGGTGGTGATGGCACAGGCCCAGCCGCCGTTCACCTCCCCGAGGACGTTGGCGGCGGGGATGCGCACCTCGTCGAGGAACACCTCGTTGAAGTGCTCGGCGCCGGTCATCTGGCGAAGCGGCCGGATGTCGAAGCCGGGCGTGCGCATGTCGACGAGGAAGTAGGTGATGCCCTTGTGCTTCGGTGCGTCGGGGTCGGTGCGGGCGAGCAGGATCCCCCAGTCGCTGTCGGTGGCGCCGGAGGTCCACACCTTCTGTCCCGTGACCACCCACTCGTCGCCGTCGCGCACGGCGCGGGTGGAGATGTTGGCGAGGTCGGAGCCGGCGTCGGGCTCGCTGAAGAGCTGGCACCAGACCTCGTCGCCGCGGAGCATGGGACGCAGGTAGCGCGCCTTCTGGTCGTCGTCGCCGTGGCGCAGGATGGTGGGGCCGGCCATGCCGATGCCCACCGCGAAGGTGTTGACGGCCACGCCGAACTGGCTGGCCTCCTGCGACCAGATGACCGACTGCATGGCGGTGCCGCCTCGACCGCCCACCGACGTCGGCCAGGTGATGCCGGCCCAGCCCTCGTCGACGAGGAGGCGTTGCCACGCCTTGGCCCGAGCCATGAACTCGTCAGGGTCGATGGAGCCCTCCACGAACCCGGTGGAGAAGTCGCCGGGCCCCCCCTTGGTGGGGGCGTGCGCCGCGAGCCAGCCCCGAGCCTCGGTCCGGAACGCTGCCTCGTCAGGGGTGTCGTCGAAGTCCACGGCCCCAGGGTAGAACACGTTCTCGTTCCGGACCGAGGTCGCGACCACGTCCAGGGGCCGCAACCCCCGACACACGGGGCGCGAACCCTGGCAGACTCCCGGCGACTCGACCTCCACGGAGCGGACATGGAACGACTGACCGGGCTCGATGCGGCATTCCTCTACCTCGAGAACCCCACCAACCACATGCACGTGGCCATGACCATGGTGGTGGACCCGTCGACCGTCCCCGGCGGGTACTCGTTCGAGAACCTCAAGGAGTTCATCCGCGGCCGCATCCACCTGGTGCCGCCCTTCCGCCGCCGGCTCGTGGAGGTGCCCCTCAACCTCGCCCACCCCGTGTGGATCGAGGACCCCGACTTCGACATCGACTTCCACATCCGTCGCATCGGCTGCCCGGCGCCCGGCGGCCGTCGCGAGCTGGGCGAGATGGCAGGCCAGATCGCCAGCACGCCGCTCGACCGCAGCCGCCCGCTGTGGGAGCTGTGGGTGATCGAGGGCCTCAAACAGGACCGCGTGGGCGTGGTCACGAAGGTCCACCACTCCGCGATCGACGGCTCGTCGGGTGCCGAGCTCATGGTGCACCTGTTCGACCTCGAGCCGTCGCCTCCCGAACCGCCGCCCGCCCTGGACCTCGAGCCCGACCACATCCCGAACGACCTGGAGCTCCTCGGCCACGCCGTGGCCTCCCGGGTGCGCAAGACGATCGCCCTGCCCCGGCTGCTCGGGGAGACGGTGAGCGCCATCACCCGGGTGGTGGAGGGCCGCCGAGATCCCGCCCGTCCCGTGGGTGCCGCGCCGCTCGGGGCGCCCCACACCTCCTGGTGCGGGCCGCTCAGCCCACTGCGGTCGGTGGGGTTCGCCCGCGTGCCGCTGGCCGACGTGCGGGCCCTCAAGGACGCGTTCGACTGCACGGTGAACGACATCGTCCTCGGCCTGTGCGCCGGCACGCTGCGCAGCTACATGCTCGACCGTGACGAGCTGCCCGACGAGCCGCTCGTGGCCGCCTGCCCGGTCTCGGTGCGACACGACGGCGACGAGGCGCTCGGCAACAAGGTGTCCGCCATGTTCACCACGCTCGACACGAACCTGGCCGACCCCGCCGAACGCATCCGCGCCATCCAGGCCTGCACCGTCGGTGCCAAGGAGGAGCACCGGGCGGTCGGAGCCGACATGTTGCAGAACTGGGCCGAGTACGCCGCGCCCAACACGTTCAACCTCGCCTCGCGCCTCTACTCGAGCTGGGGCCTGGCCGGGAGCCACCGCCCCATCCACAACGTGATCATCTCCAACGTCCCCGGCCCGCCGTTCCCGCTCTACTACGCCGGCGCCGAGATGGTGGCCGCCTACCCCATGGGTCCCGTCATGGAGGGGGTGGGTCTGAACATCACCGTGTTCAGCTACCGCGGGTCGGTCGACTTCGGGTTCATGGTGGACCGGGAGCTGGTGCCCGACGTCTGGAGCATGGCCGATCGCGTCAAGCACGCCCTCGCCGAGCTCCAGGAGGCCGCCGGCCTCGAGGTCACCGACCCGGAGCGCGCCGCCGCCGGCGGGTCCTGACCGTTCGCCCCAGGGCGAGAACACGTTCTCGTGGCGATGCTAGAAACCGGCCATGGGGTTCAACATCGCTGACCTGTTCGAGCGCGCCGTCGACGCGGTGCCGGGGCGGCTGGCGCTCGTCTGCGGCGACCGCCGCCTGACCTACGCCGAGTTCGACGAGGAGGCGAACCGGCTCGCCAACCACCTGATCGGCGAGGGCTTCGGGCACGGCGACCACATCGGCATCTACGGCCACAACTCCGCCGAGTGGCTGGTGGCCATGGTGGCGATCTTCAAGATCCGCGCCGTGCCGATCAACATCAACTTCCGCTACGTCGAGGAGGAGCTCGCCTACTTGTTCGACAACGCCGACCTGGTGGCGCTGGTCCACGACCGCCAGTTCGCGCCCCACATCGCCGCCGTGCGGGCCCAGGTGCCGGGCCTGCGCCACCTCGTCGCCGTCGACGACGGCAGCGACGCAGACCTCGCCGCCCTCGGCTCGGTCCCGTGGGAGGAGATCGTGGCGTCGTCGTCACCGGAACGGCCGGTGCTCGAACGCTCCGACGACGACCACTACGTGATCTACACCGGCGGCACCACCGGCATGCCCAAGGGCGTCGTGTGGCGCCACGAGGACGTGTTCTTCGCCCTGGGCGGCGGGGTCGACGCGTACACCAACGAGCGCATCACCCACGGCTTCCAGCTCGCCGAGAAGGCGGCGGCCACCGAGAACCCGATGATCAGCCTCAACACGCCGCCGCTCATGCACGGCGCCGCGCAGTGGGGCGCGCTGCGGTTCCTCTTCGAGGGCGGCACCGTGGTGTTCGTGCCCCGGTTCGACCCCGAGGCGGTCTGGGCGGCGGTGGAGCGAGACAACGTGAACACGCTGATGATCACCGGCGACGCGATGGCCCGCCCGCTGGTGGAGGTGCTCCAGGAGCGACCCGAGGGGTGGGACCTGTCGTCGCTGTTCGTGCTGTCGTCGAGCGCGGCGATCTTCTCGCCCACCGTGAAGGAGCAGATGCTCGACCTGCTGCCCAACATCATCATCGTCGACGCCATCGGCTCGTCCGAGAGCGGCATGAACGGCATGGCGGTGCAGACCAAGGGCCAGAC
>CAZIVZ010000220.1:0-5902 GCA_964542495.1 uncultured Aquihabitans sp. | reverse complement strand
GGTCCAGCATGGGGAACAGCTCGGCGATCTTCTCGATCTCGCCCCCCAGCTTGCGGTCGAGCTTGTAGCGGCCGACCCGGCTCAGGTCGTAGCGGCGGGACTCGAAGAAGGCGTTGCGGAAGTAGGCCTTGGCCGACTCGACCGACGGCGGCTCGCCGGGACGGGCGCGCTTGTAGATCTCCACCAGGGCTTCGTCCTGGGTGGTGGCGGCGTCGCGCTCCTTCTCCCACTGGCCCTCGAGGAAGTCGAAGTGCCGGACGAAGGCGTCGAGGAAGCCGGGGGCGTTCTCCTCGTCGTAGCCGAGCGCTCGCAGCAGCACGAAGATGCCGAGGCGGCGCTTGCGGGCCACGCGGGTGCCGGCGGTGACGTCCTTGCCGGGCTTCTGCTCCACGTCGAACTCGATCCACTCGCCGCGGTACGGGTGGATCGTGCCGGTCACGAGCTGGTGCTTGGCCAGGTTGCGCAGGCGGAAGCGCTCGCCGGGCTGGAAGATCACGCCGGGAGACCGCACGAGCTGCGACACCACGACGCGCTCGGTGCCGTTGATGACGAAGGTGCCCTTCTCGGTCATCTTGGGGAAGTCCCCCATGAAGACCGTCTGCTCCTTGATCTCACCGGTGTTGGCGTTGATGAACCGGGCCCGTACGAAGATCGGGGCCGAGTACGTCATGTCCCGCTCCTTGCACTCCTCCACGGAGAACTTGGGGCTGGGACGGAGGTCCTCGTCGTTGGCGTCGAACTCCAGCTCGAGCTGGAGCATCTCGGTGAAGTCCTTGATCGGCGAGATGTCGCGGAACGTGTCCGCCAGGCCCTGGTCGAGGAACCAGTCGAACGACTCACGCTGGATGGCGATCAGGTCGGGCAGCGGAAGCGCTTCGTCGAGGTTCGCGAACGAGTAGCGATCCCGAATGGTGGGCAGGGAGGACAAGGACGGCTCCTCAGCAGTGGTTGATCACGCGGCACAGCCGGGGCGGGGGCGCGTCACTTCGATCAACCATTTCTGAAGGACGACAGTCGACACCGCGGCAACGGGTGATCCTAGAGGGCGCGGCCCGGCGCTGCCAACCCGGGATCTGGTCACCGGGTCGGGATCGAGTTGGGAGGACGGTAAACCGGCCCGCGCGCCAGGTCAAGGACCTTTGTGCCGGGCACCCAGGTCAGCAGCGAGGGGGATCGGCCGCCCGGTCGGCCAGCCAGGCCCCCACGGCCTGGCTGATCGCGTCCGTGCCGGCGGCGTTCACGTGCACCGGGTCGGACCAGAAGCGCTCGGACTGGAGGCTCGCGCGCAGGTCGAGGCGCTCGACGCACCCCTCCTCGTCGAGGTCGACCAGCGCCTGGTGGGTCTGCTCGAGCAGGTCGGCGCCGTCGGGGATCGTGGCCAGGAACCCCGGCAGGAAGACCGGGAGCTCCACCACCACCAGCGATGCCCCCCGGTCGTGGACCTCGTCGGCGAGGCCCCTCACCGCCTCGAGCTGGTGGCCGCCCACCGCGAAGTCGCCCCAGACGGCGTCGCGGCGGGCCCGCGCCCGGGCATCGGTCGCCACGGGGGCCGCGTACGCCTCCTCGCGGTGGCGCAGGAGCGCGCCGGTGTCGGGGTCGTTCCAGGGCGTGGTCGTGGTGGTACCGCGCTCGCGCAGCAGCCGGTAGGGGTCTCGGAGCACCTGGCGGTGGGCGAGCAGGTCGGAGCGGCTGGTGAAGGCGGTGTCGATCCGGTCGGCCACCGTCGGCACGCCCGCCGCCACCCGGTAGCCGCGCGAGCCGCGCTGGAGCTCCTCGAGCTCGCGCTGGCGCGTGCCGCCGTCGTTCAGCTCGTTGGGGGTGAGGCCCAGGACCACCACCTCCGGTCGGACCTGCGTGAGCACGGCGGCCCGGAGGAAGTCCGCGGCGGTGGCCGCCGCCGAGCCCTCCTGCGCGTAGTTGTAGGACGACACGCCGTCTCGGCCGTCCACCACGACCGCGGGGTCGAAGGCGGCGTCGGCGATGGACGACCCGGCGAAGACCACCTGCTCGCGATCCCCGCGGTGCGCCACGGTGGCGGCGTGGTCGGCCTTGACCTGCGCCTCGGCGTCAGGCCACGTCCGGTCGACCGGCAGCGGCCCGAGGGCCCGGGCCACCACCTCGCCCGCCAGGAGGAGGACGACCAGCATCGCGAGGGCGACGGCCGTGGTGGGCCCGGCGCGGCGAAGCCCGGTGCGCCACCGAGGTCCCGCCCCGAGATCAGAACTGGAAGTAGATGAACGGCGCACCCGGCCCCCCGCTGAAGACGACGATGGCGAACGCGGCTGCGCCGGCCAGGGCACCTCGGGCCGGGACCACCCAGCGGCTCGCGAAGTCCTCCCGGCCCGATCGCCGCTGCAAGAGGTCGACGGCCAGGGCCAGCGAGGCGCTGATCGCCAACTGGGCGGCGAGCGACCAGTAGATGGGCCCACCCCGCAGGGTGGCGATGCCGCCCAGGTAGCGGAGGGCGTCGGCCAGGTCCTCGGCCCGGAAGAACACCCATGCCGCCACCACCAGGTGGAACGTGACCAGCACCGAGAGGAGCCGGCGACCCCGGCTGAGGCGGACGCCCGCGCGAGCCGGGCGGGCGTGGTGCACCACCAGGAAGGCACCGTGGAGGACCCCCCAGGCCACGAACGTCCACGACGCCCCGTGCCAGAGCCCCCCCAGCGCCATGGTGATCATGAGGTTGACCGAGGTCCGCCGGGCGCCCCGGCGGTTGCCCCCGAGCGGGATGTACAGGTAGTCCCGGAGCCACGTCGAGAGCGAGATGTGCCAGCGACGCCAGAACTCGGCCACGTCGCTCGACAGGTAGGGCTGCCGGAAGTTCTCGAGCAGCTCGATCCCGAACAGCCTCGAGCTGCCCCGGGCGATGTCCGAGTAGCCCGAGAAGTCGCCGTAGATCTGCAGGGCGAAGCCGTAGGCGCCCAGCACGAGCGTCGGCGCCGGCGCCGTCGACGACGCCGAGAAGACCTGCGTCACGAGGGGGGCGAGGCCGTCGGCGATCACGACCTTCTTCACGAGGCCGAGGAGGATCAGCGAGAGCGCCGAGCGCACCCGGTCGGCATCGGGCGCGGCCCGGTCCCGTGAGAACTGGGGGAGCTGCACCTGGGCCCGCCCGATGGGCCCGGCCACGAGCTGGGGGAAGTAGGCCACGAACACGGCGAAGGTGGGCAGGTGGTGCTCGGCGCGGATCTCGCGGCGGTAGACGTCGACGGTGTAGGAGATCCCGTGGAACGTGTAGAAGGAGATGCCGATCGGTAGCAGCACCGTCAGCGTCGGCTCGCTCAGGTGGAGCCCCACCCCGTCGGCCAGCGCCACCAGGGAGTCGGCGAAGAAGCCGAAGTACTTGAACGTGGCCAGCACGCCCAGGTTCACCACCAGGCTGATCACCAGCGTGCGGCGCCGGGCCCGGTCGTCGTCCAGCCGCTCGAGGCGGCGGCCCACCGCGAAGTCCACCAGGGTGGTGAGCCACATCAGGGCGAGGAAGCGGATGTCCCACGCGCCGTAGAAGATGTAGGACGCACCGAGCAGCAGCAGGTTCTGGCGCCGATGACCTTTGATCACCCAGTAGAGGCCGAGCACGATCGGCAGGAACACCGCGTACTGATAGGAGTTGAAGACCACCCGTGCCCCTCGTCGGCTTCCCCCACCGCCTGCCCGGCGGGACTCGCGCCCGGGGCCGCATCGGTGACCGGCCGAGTCTCGCACACCCCTACCACCGAGGAACCCATGCCCGCACCGAGACCCTGGATCCGCGTCGACCACCCGACCGACCCGCGCATCGAGGAGTTCGTCGGGCTGCGAGACGCCGACCTGCGCCGCCGACGGGAATCACCCGACGGCGACCTGGCCGGCATCTTCATCGCCGAGGGCGACGTGGTGGTGCAGCGGGCGCTGCGGGCCGGCTACCGGCTGCGCTCACTGCTGGTCGACGCCACCCGGACCAACCCGCTCCCGGCCGACCTGCCTTCGGTGCCCGTCTACGGCGCCGGCCCCGAGCTGGTCCTCGAGATCACCGGCATGGCCATGCACCGCGGCTGCATCGCATCGTTCGATCGGCGGCCGGTGCCGGCGCCCGCCGATGTGCTGGCCGGCGCCACGCGCGTGGTGGTGCTCGAGAACCTGAACAACCCCACCAACCTCGGGGTCATCGCCCGCAGCGCCGTGGCCCTCGGTGCGGACGCCTTGATCCTCGACCCGTCCTGCTGCGACCCGCTGTACCGGCGGGCCTCGCGGGTGGCCATGGGCGAGGTGTTCGGGCTTCCCTACGCCTACGCGCCGCGCTTCCCGGCCGGGCTCGACGTGGTGGTCGACGCCGGCTTCTCGCTGCTCGCCCTCACCCCCGACCCCGAGGCCGAGCCCATCGACGACCTCGACTTCGCACCCGACGAGCGCGTGGCCCTGGTGCTCGGGGCCGAGGGGCCCGGCCTGTCGGAGGACACCCTCGCCCGGATCGGGCGGCGGGTGCGCATCCCGATCCACGGCGGCGTCGACTCCCTGAACGTAGGTGCCGCGGCAGCCATCGCCTGCTACGTGCTCGGACGCGGACGACCGTGAGCTCGCTCCCGCCCACCGACCCGGCCGACGAGGTCCTCGCCCGGATCGGGGCAGGCGACGGCGGCCAGCTGGCTCGGGGCATCGGCTGGCTCCGACGCGCGATCCGTGCTGTGGCCTTCCTCGCCGCCGCCACCGGGGTGCTGGCACTGCTCCTGGGCCTGGCCGCCTGGGGCAGCTCGATCATCGGCGTGGGGGTCGTGGTGGCGGTGTGCGCCCCGGCCGTGGCCGCTCCCGCCTACGTGGCCCGCCGGACCACGGCGCTGGCCGCGGCTGCCTCGCACCCCAGGGAGGTGGCCGAGCAGGCACGCGACCTCGTCCTGCGGGTCCGCTCCAGCGCCGAGCTGGCGATGCTGGCACGCCAACTCCGCCGACGCGATCTCCGCACCGCCACCGGCGCCGCCCCGCGCCGCCGCCTGGGCCGTGGGTTCGGCGTCCTGCGCCTGGCCAGCACGGTGATCGGCCAGGCCCGGCCCGACCCGCAGCACCATCCGCTGCTCGTGCCGTTCCGGCCCGAGCTGCTGCGGGCCACCTGGCTCGCGGTGATCGTGTCGCTCTGGGCGTGGCTCGCCACCAGCGTGCTCGCCCTGGTGGCCACGGTGGCCCTGCTGGCGCGGGCCCTCTGATCTGGGGACCGGACTCGGCCGACGATCAGGCCAGGTCGTCGTCGACCAGGCCGGCCAGCGGCCCGTCGCCACGCACCACGTGGGCGCCCTCCACCGAGCGGACCAGGACGGCATCGCCGCGCAGGATCCGACCGTCGAGGGTGGTGATGGCCACGTCGTAGCGCCCCTGGGGCAGCGGCGCCCGGTCCCGCGCGTAGGCGATGCACTCCCACTCCGGCCGCAGCGGATCATCGCTCCCTGCCACGAGGAGGTAGGCCGCCCGCAGGGGCACGTCGACGCCCTCGATCGACAGGGAGGCGACGTCGAAGCGGGCGTGGCGCACCCACCGATCCTCGCGCGGCGCGCGCGGGGCCGATTCGCCTGCGGGGCGGGTTGGAGGTGGTCGGTAGGCTCGTCGGCCGTGAGCCCCGACGCCCAGCCCCCGTACCCGAAGGTCCCCAGCCGCGCCGACTACCCGGCGATCGAGCGGCGGATCCTCGAGCGCTGGGCCGTCGATCGCACCTTCGAGGCCTCGGTCGACGACCGCCCACAGGACGCCGAGTACGTCTTCTACGACGGGCCGCCGTTCGCCAACGGGCTGCCCCACTACGGGCACCTGCTCACCGGCTACGTGAAGGACGTGGTCCCGCGGTACCAGACCATGCGCGGGCACCGGGTCGCCCGCCGGTTCGGGTGGGACACCCACGGCCTCCCGGCCGAGATGGAGGCCGAGAAGGAGCTCG